>NZ_JAODZG010000008.1:0-146686 GCF_029835135.1 Stenotrophomonas sp. GD04145
GGCATTGCGCCGGCCCTTCTGCAGTGCGTCAGTACAGCGACCGCATCAGAACTTCGCGGTGAACTCCACGCCCCAGGTCCGCGGCTCGTTGAGGAAGCCGGTCAGGTTGTTGAAGTCGATCGCACCGACCACGCGGGTCTGGTTGGTGAGGTTGCGACCGAACACCGCCACGTCGTACTGGCCGTACTCCCAGTTGTAACCCAGGCGCAGGCCGCCTTCCAGCGAACTGCGGCTGCGGAACTCCGGCGACTCGTAGATGAAGAAGTTCACCGGGCTGCGGTAGGCCCAGTCGGTGTAGGCGTACAGCTCGCTGCCATCGGTGAGCGGGAAGCCCACGCGCAGGGTCATGTTGTGGATCCACTTAGGCGCCTGCGGCAGCGGATTGCCGTTGACCAGGGCGTAGGTGCCGCCGTTGATGACCGTGGTCGGATCAGTGATGGTGCAGCCACCGCCGCAGATCGCAACGGCCAGGTTTCCGTCCTTGATCTCGGTATCGTTGTAGCTGCTGCCCAGGGTCAGCAGGACGTTGTCGGCCAGGTAGGCCTCCAGGTCCAGCTCCACGCCCTGGCCGATGGTCTTGTCGGCGTTGAGCAGGGTGGCGGTATTGTTGCTGCCGCCGACCGCGATCAGCTGCTGGCCGTCGACGTCGTAGCGGAACACGCTGAACCCCAGGCGGGCGCGGCGATCGAACAGGTCGGCCTTGATGCCGGCTTCGTACGAGATCACCTTCTCGGAATCGGCCTGCGACACGCCACCGAAGGCCAGACGGCCCTGGATAGACGGTGCGCGGAAGCCCTTGGCCACGCGCGCATACGCATTGACGTTGTCGGTCAGCTTGTACACACCGCTGACATCCCAGCTGACGTCATCGACGTCGGTGTTGGCCAGGTACGGCCCGCTCACCGGGGTGCCGCCCTGCACGGCCTGCAGCACGCGCGCGGTGAAGTCCTTCTTGTCCTGCGTGTAGCGCACGCCGGCGCGCAGCTTGAAGCGGTCGGTGACATCGAAGTCGCCCGATGCGAACACCGCCCACGCCTTGTTGCGCTGGCTCTGCACGGCATGGCCGGTCTGCGGATTGCCCGGCGTCAGCGAGTCGTAGTTGAAGCTGTCGATGGTGACGTCTTCATCGAAGTAGAAGACACCGGCCTGCCAGTCGAAGCGGCCCCACTCATTGGATTCCACGCGGAATTCCTGGGTCCACTGGCGGTGGTGCGGCAGGCCATCGGCCGATTCGGACGGGAACGGAATGAAGCCCGGGCCATAATTGCCGGCGCCGAGGAACGAAGCACCGTAGCCACCGTCGATATCGCCGCGGTTGAGCGATTCGGCAGTCTCGTAACCGGTGATGGAGTGCAAGGTCACCGAGCCGAGGTTCCACTGCAGGCGCGCGCTGCCGCCCCAGGTTTCCAGGTCGGAGAAGTTCACGCCGTCGTTGGCCACCTTGTCGCGGTCGAAGTTCTCGACCAGCGCGTTGCTGCCCTTCTGGATGATGTTGGCGCGGAACAGGCGGGCGGTGCCGTTGAGCTTGCGCTTGTGCAGGTTGAACAGGGCCTCGAAATCGTCGCCCTCGTACAGGAACTGCACGCGGCCGGCAGCCTCGTCATAGCCTTCAAAACCACTGTTGGGCGCGCCGACGCGGGTGTTGTCGACCCAGTCGTCGCGGCGCTGGTAGATCGCCGAAACGCGTGCCGACCAGCGGTCGGTCAGCGGGCCGCCGTAGGCGCCCTGCACGTTCCAGCTGTTGTAGCTGCCGTAGCCGACGCGGACGTAGCCATCGGCATCCTGGGACGGACGCGCCGAATCGAACTTGACCACGCCGGCCGGCGTGTTGCGGCCGAACAGGGTGCCCTGCGGCCCACGCAGCACTTCCACGTTGGCCAGGTCGAACAACGGGAAGCCCTTCAGCAGCGGGCTTTCCTGCACCACGTCGTCGTACACCAGCGAGACCGGCTGCGAGGCATTGAGGTCGAAGTCGGTGTTGCCGAGGCCGCGCATGTAGAAGCGCGGGAAGGCACGGCCATAGGACGATTCGATGTTGAGGCTGGGTACGCGCGCGGCCAGGAAGCGGATGTCGTCGCCGGCCGAGCCGAGCACATCGAGCTTCTCGCCCTGGATCGCGGTGATCGCGACCGGCACGTCCTTGGCATTCTCGACGCGGCGCTGGGCCGTCACCTGCAGGGTATCGAGCGCGACCGGATCCTTGGCGGCGGGGGTTTCCTGGGCGGCTGCAACCAGCGGCAGCAGGGCGGAGAGAGCGGCAACGAGGGGGCGCGCGACCGGAATACGGCCGCGGGAAGTGCGGGTCGGGGACATGGCGGTAGGCTGTGTTTGGAGGGGTGGTAAAACGGCGCTACCAGATAATTGTTGCAATACAGCACCTGCGCCGCAAATGGCCGCTGTTCATGGCGCGGTCGCGGGCCACCGGGGAGGGTCGCTAGACTCGGGCTTTTCCACCCCGACCCGGCGCACCGCCATGACCCAGTGGTACTTCCATTCCTCCGCCCAGGCCGACCGCATCGGGCCGCTCGATGACGAAGCCGCGCGCCGCTACGCGCAGGCCAACCCCCGCGCGCTGGCCTGGTGCCAGGGCATGAGCGGCTGGACCGCCATCGCCGAGGTGCCCGAGCTGCAGGCGCCCGCCCCAGGCATGCCCAACACGCCGCCACCCGTGCCGGGCGGGCCTGCGCGGGGCCGGGCCGACGACATCGACTTCCGCATCGTCGGCCATGAGATGCAGTTCGTGGAGATCGAGCTGGATCCCGGCGAGAGCGCCATCGCCGAAGCCGGCGCGCTGATGTTCAAGGACGCCTCGGTGCAGATGGATACGGTGTTCGGCGACGGCACGCACAGCGGCCAGGGCGGCGGCATCATGGACAAGCTGATGTCGGCCGGCAAACGCGTGCTGACCGGCGAGAGCCTGTTCGCCACGCTCTATACGCATACCGGGCAGGGCAAGGCCAAGGTGGCGTTCGCCGCGCCCTACCCCGG
Organism: Stenotrophomonas sp. GD04145; assembly: GCF_029835135.1. NCBI lineage: Bacteria > Pseudomonadati > Pseudomonadota > Gammaproteobacteria > Lysobacterales > Lysobacteraceae > Stenotrophomonas > Stenotrophomonas sp. GD04145. The sequence continues at coordinate 2,989 of NZ_JAODZG010000008.1, forward strand.
CACCGTGCTGGCCATGAAGCTGGACCAGCACGGCGGCCGCCTGGTCTGCCAGAAGGACAGCTTCCTGGCGGGGGCGCGCGGTGTGCAGATCGGCGTGCAGTTCCAGCGCAAGATCATGACCGGCCTGTTCGGCGGCGAAGGCTTCATCATGCAGAAGCTGGAAGGCGATGGCTGGGTGTTCATCCACGCCGGAGGCTGTGTGGTCGAGCGCGAACTGGCCGCCGGCGAGCGCCTGGACGTCGATACCGGCTGCGTGGTCGCCTACCACCCGACGGTGGACATGGACGTGCGCCGGGTCAGTGGCATCAAGAGCATGGTGTTCGGTGGCGAGGGCGTGTTCCTGGCAACCCTGACCGGACCGGGCAAGGTCTGGCTGCAATCGCTGCCGTTCTCGCGCCTGGCCGGCCGGATGTGGATGGCCGCGCCGCAGGGAGGTGGGCAGAACCGCGGCGAAGGCTCGGTGCTGGGCGGCATCGGCCGCATCCTCGACGGCGACAACCGGTTCTGATCGCCCACGGGTAGCGCCGGGCCATGCCCGGCGAGCGCAGCGGCCCTGAACTGCCCGCCAGGCCATGCCCGGCGCTATCCATGGCGGTCCATGAATAGGGCGTCGTCCTGCCCTGCCCGGCCCGCCGTGGCTTCGGTATGCTGGCGCCCTTCCCTGAATCCGGCGCCGCGAGCGCATTGCCGATGAGCCTGTTCCGTCCCCGCGTGCTGCTGTCCGTTGCCCTGCTTGGCCTGCTGGCCGGTTGCGGTGGCGATCCGGTGCGTCCGGCGCCGCCGCCGGCGCCGACCGTGGTGCCGCAGGCCAAGCCGGTGAAGATCGGCATCGCGCTGGGCGGCGGCGCGGCCAAGGGCTTTGCCCACATCGGCGTGATCAAGATGCTCGAGGCTAATGGCTTCGAGCCGGTGGTGGTGTCCGGCACCAGCGCCGGCAGTGTGGTCGGCGCGTTGTACGCCAGCGGCATGGATGCGTTCCAGATGCAGAGCCGGGCCGTCGCGCTGGATGAAGCCAGCATCCGCGACGTGCGCCTGTTCTCCGGCGGGCTGGTGCAGGGCCAGAAGCTGCAGGACTACGTCAACGAGCAGGTCGCCAACCGTCCGGCAGAGCGCCTGAAGAAGCCGTTCGCCGCCGTCGCCACCCAGCTCGAAACCGGCGAACGCGCGATCTTCGTGCGCGGCAACGTGGGCCAGGCCGTCCGTGCGTCCAGCAGCATCCCCGGCGTGTTCGAGCCGGTGAAGATCGGCGGACGCAACTACGTCGATGGCGGCGTGGTCAGCCCGGTGCCGGTCGATGCCGCGCGCCAGCTCGGTGCCGACTTCGTGATCGCCGTGGACATCTCCAGCAAGGCCAGTGGCAAGGCACCGACTGACATGCTCGGCATCGTCAACCAGTCGATCGCGATCATGGGCCAGCGCCTGGGCGAGCAGGAACTGGCCCGCGCCGACATCGTGATCCGCCCGCGCGTGCTGGATATCGGTGCGGCTGATTTCAGCCAGCGCGGGACCGCGATCCTGGAGGGAGAAAAGGCGGCGATGGCCGCGATGCCGCAGATCCGCGCGAAGATCCAGCAGCTGCAGAAGGCGCGCGCCGCCGCGCTGGCACCGCCGCCGGTCGCCGCGCCGAAGTGCGAGGAGACCTCGCGGCTGGGCAGGCTGATGGGGCGCAAGGACAAGTGCTGAGCCCTCGCCCGCGCTGACCGGTGCTCAGGGTTCCAGCTGCGACAGTGGCAACGCCTGGAAGCCCTTCACCGTGCGCAGCACGAAGCTGGAATTGGCATCGGCCACGCCACCGGCATTGAGCAGGCGGTCCAGCAGGAAGCGCGAGAAGTGCTCGAGGTCGCGCACGTAGACGTGCAACAGGTAATCCATGTCGCCGGTGAGCGCATGGCAGGCCACCACTTCATCCCAGCCCTGCACGCTGTCCACGAAATGCGCGATGGCCGCCTGGTCGTGCTTTTCCAGTTGCACCCGCACGAACGCCTGCAGGCCCAGCCGCAGCTGCCGGGGTTCCAGGCGCGCGCCATAGCCGACGATCACACCCTCGCTCTCCAGCCGCTGCAGGCGGCGCAGGCAGGCGGAGGGGGAGAGGTTCACCCGGGCCGCGAGCTCGGCATTGGTGGCGCGACCATCCCGCTGGATTTCGGCCAGCAGGCGTATATCCGTGCGATCGAACTGGACTTCTCCGGCCATTGTTGCCCCGCAACATGGTAAGTACGCAAGGATATTGCGCCAGCAAGGTTATTCCGCGCAACTTTTGCAACCCTGTTGCGCCCGCCCTGCCCTAGCATCGTGGACATCCCTTCAAGGAGCGTCCCATGGATCCCGCCCAGCCCCGCCGCGTCGAACACCAGCAGACCGACAAGGGCTACGTGCCGGTGTACACCACCGCGCTCGTCGAGCAGCCGTGGGATACCTACAGCGCCGATGACCATGCGACGTGGAGCACGCTGTACCAGCGCCAGCGCGAACTGCTGGTCGGCCGTGCGTGCCGGGAGTTCCTGGACGCGCAGGACGAGATGGGCATGAGCGCGCACATGATTCCGCGCTTCGACCAGCTGAATGAAGTACTCGGCGCAGCCACCGGCTGGACGCTGGTGGGCGTGGAGGGGCTGCTGCCGGAGCTGGACTTCTTCGACCACCTGGCCAACCGCCGCTTCCCGGTCACGTGGTGGATCCGTCGCCCCGACCAGATCGACTACATCGCCGAGCCGGACCTGTTCCACGATCTGTTCGGCCATGTGCCGCTGCTGATGAATCCGGTGTTTGCCGATTACATGGAGGCCTACGGCCGTGGCGGTGTCAAAGCCCACGCCATCGGTCCGGAGGCACTGCAGAACCTCACGCGCCTGTACTGGTACACGGTGGAGTTCGGCCTGATCGATACCCCGGATGGCCTGCGCATCTACGGCGCCGGTATCGTCTCGTCAAAGGGCGAATCGCTGTACTCGCTGGAATCGGCCGCGCCCAACCGCATCGGCTTCGACCTGCAGCGCATCATGCGCACGCGCTACCGCATCGATACCTTCCAGAAGACCTACTTCGTCATCGACAGCTTCGAGCAGCTGATGCAGGCGACGTCGCCGGACTTCACCCCGATCTATGCCTCGCTGGCCGAGCAGCAGCACCTGCCGGCCGGTGACGTGCAGGCCGACGACCGCGTGTTCCAGAAGGGAACCGGCGAAGGCTGGGCCGACGGCGGCGACGTGTGATGCGGCAGGGGCATCCGTAGGGCCGGCTCCACGCCCGGCTCCACGCCCGGCTCCGCGGGTCAGCGCGGGTATGCCAGCAGCAGCACCAGATCCTCGTCACCCACCTGCTGCAGTGCATGCAAACTGCCTTTGCGCGTCAGCAGGGCATTGCCTGCGCTGACGTCGTACTGCGTGCCGTCCAGCACGTAGCTGCCCCGTCCGCTGACGATGTAGTAGATCTCGTCCTTGTGCTGCGGATGCAGGCCGATGCCTGCACCCTTGTGCAGCACGCGCTTGCGCAGCACGAACGGCAGGTCCTTCTCTCCGGCGAAGAACGGATAGGCCGTGGTCGGCCCGGCGCCACCATGCGGGCCGGGCTGGCGGATGGCGATGTCATGCTCATGGACCACGCGCGAGGGCTGCGCCGGTTGCCCGCCCTGCCCCGCCGCCGCGCTCACGTCACAGTCGATGTCGCGCACGAGTGCGTCTTCCAGTCCCGGCTGCAGCACCACCCACTCGCGCAGCACCAGGCAGGCGACGGCGTTGGCGCCGGCCACGCTGAAGTGGGTGCCGTCGGCCTTGCCCTGCTCGGGCACGAACAGGAAGTAGGGGCGTGCACCCCGTTCGCCCAGCGCGCGTATCCAGCGCGTGCTGCGGTCGTTGAGTTCGATCAGGGTCACGCGTTCGCGCGCGGCCAGCTGCTGCATCGCCTGTGTGTAACGCGCATGCGTATCCAGCAGCGAACCGAAGTCATACAGCAGCCGCGCCACCGGCGTGACCAGCACCGGCGTGGCGCCCTTGTCGCGCGCCACCTGCACGTAACGCATCAGCAGGCGCGGATAGTCGCTGTCCGGATCGGTATAGCGCGTGGGATCTTCGAACTTGGCGTCGTTATGGCCGAACTGGATCAGCAGCACGTCGCCACGGCGCAGCTCGGTGGCGATCGCATCCAGGCGGCCTTCATCGATGAAGCTGCGCGTGCTGCGGCCTCCCCGGGCGTGGTTGCGCACTTCGAACCGCGCCGGATCGAGGTAGCTCTGCAGGGCCTGGCCCCAGCCCGCCTGCGGCGCGCGCTCGGGACCGTACTCGGCCGCGGTGGAGTCACCGGCGATGAACACCCGCACCGGCGCCGCCTGCGCGGTGGTGCACGACAGCAGCAACAACAGCAACAGCCTTCGCATCGCGGCACTCCTGTAGAGCCGAGCCATGCTCGGCTGTTTTTCGATCAGAGCGCGACAGCCGAGCATGGGCTCGGCTCTACAGACCGGTGTGCCTCAGCGCGCCAACCAGCCACCATCGACCGGCAGCACGGCGCCGTTGATGTAATCCGATGCGCTGGATGCCAGGAACACCGCCGCGCCGGCCAGATCCTCCGGTGTGCCCCAACGGCCGGCCGGAATGCGATCCAGGATCGCCTTGTTGCGGTCGGCATCGGCACGTAGGGCCGCCGTGTTGTCCGTGGCCATGTAGCCCGGCGCGATCGCGTTGATGTTGACGCCCTTGCCGGCCCATTCGTTGGCCAGCAGGCGGGTGATGCCGGCGATGCCACTCTTGCTGGCGGTGTACGACGGCACCCGGATGCCGCCCTGGAACGACAGCATCGAGGCGATGTTGATGATCTTGCCGCTGCCCTGGGCGATGAAATGACGGCCCGCCGCCTGCGAGATGAAGAACGCCGACTTGATGTTGACGTTCATCACGTCATCCCAGTCCTGTTCGCTGAACTCCACCGCGTCGGCGCGGCGGATCAGGCCGGCATTGTTGACCAGGATATCCAGGCCACCCAGTCCCTCGATGGTTTCGCGCACCACGCGCTCGACCGGCTCGATGCTGATCAGGTTGGCTTCCACCGCCAGGCAGCGTCGGCCGAGCGCGGTGATCTTCTCGATGGTTTCGGTGGGCGGCGCGATGCCGGCCACGGCGACATCGGCGCCGGCGGTGGCCAGCGCAACCGCGATACCTTGGCCCAGACCGGTATTACCACCGGTTACCAGAGCGACTTTGCCTTCCAGGCTGAAGGGATTGGCCATTGCGTGTGCGTTCCTTGGTAGAGGTGTGCGTAATGCAGGCGAACGGCCACCGGCACGCGTGCGCGGCGGCCAGGCAGGACTTACTTGAGCTGGCAGATGTCCAGCACGTGCATGTCGGTGTAATCCAGGTTCTCGCCGCCCATCGCCCAGATGAAGGCGTAGTTGCTGGTACCGGCACCCATGTGGATCGACCACGGCGGCGATACCACGGCTTCGTTGTTCTGGATGACGATGTGGCGCTGCGCGTCCGGTTCGCCCATGAAGTGGTACACGCGGTCGTTGTCGCCCAGGTCGAAGTAGAAATAGACCTCGCTGCGGCGGTCATGCAGGTGCGGCGGCATGGTGTTCCACACGCTGCCGGGCTTGAGCACGGTCAGGCCCAGCAGCAGCTGCGAGGACTGGCAGGTGGCCGGCACGATGTACTGGTAGATGGTGCGCTCGTTGCTGGTCTCCAGCGCGCCGCGGTCCAGCGCTACCGCGTCCTTGATCGACAGCTGCTTGGTTTCAAAGCGCGCATGGGCCGGGGTCGAGGCCAGGTAGAACTGAGCGGGGTTGGCGGCGTCCTGCGAGGCGAACACGACGTCCTTGCTGCCCATCGCCACGTACAGGCCATCCTTCGGGCCCAGCGTGTAGACGGTGCCGTCGACGGTGACCGTACCGGTACCGCTGCCGACGTTGATCACGCCCAGCTCGCGACGCTCCAGGAACGGATGGCCGGCGGCCGACGCCGGTTCGGTCTGCACCGGCAGCGCCAGCGGCGCATCCAGGGGCGCCGCGCCACCGAGTACGAAGCGCTCGTAGTGGGTGTACTTCAGCGTCACCTGGCCGGGGTTGAACAGGCCGTCGAGCAGGTACAGCTCGCGCAGCTGGTCGTTGCTGGCGCCCTTGATGGCGTCGGGATGGGTGGCGTAGTGGGTCTTGCAGTACATGGCATCTCCAGAGCAGGGGGCGGGCCGATCATTCGGCCCCGGCACGGTTCAGGGGGATTCTAGCGACGTTGGTAACCGGTGTCATTTTGCGCCGCACGATAGCGCTCAACGGTCGCGGCAAGGTGAGGCGGCTTCAACGGAGTCGCAGGCAGGCCTGCGGGCTACCGGACTGATCCCCGCCGGATCAGTCCTCCGGCGGCTGGCAGGAGTCGCGCACGATCAGGTGCGGGCGCACGCTGGCGATCTGCAGCGCCGGCTGGCCGTCGGGCTGGATCAGCATCGCCGCAGCGGTGCGGCCGGTATCGCGGGTATGGCGCCGTACCGAGGTCAGCGACGGCCACAGGCGCGAGGCCAGCGGGCTGTCGTCGTAGCCGATGATGGACAGCTGGCGCGGGATGTTGATGCCTGCACGCAGCGCCACCTTGTAGATGCCCGCCGCCATTTCATCGTTCCCGGTGAAGATCGCGGTCGGCCGGCGCTTGCCCAGCAGCAGCTTCTCGGCGGCGGCCACGCCCGATTCAAAGGTGTAGCCCGCCTCGATGATGCGGTCCTTGGGCAGCTCGATGCCACGCTGCGACAGCGCATCGATGAAGCCGGCGGTACGCTCGTGCGCCGAACGATAGGCGCTGGGCCCGGTCACCAGGGCGATGTCGCGGTGGCCCAGCGAGAGCAGGTAGTCGGCCGCTTCGGCGGCGCCGTCACGATCGTGGGTGACCACCATCTGCGAACTCTCGTCCAGCGGCAGCGCGGCCACGCGGGTGAAGCGGCAGCCGATCTCATCCAGCATGTCCGCCAGCGCCTGGTCCTCGGAGGCACGCGGTACCAGGATCACCCCATGCAGCTTCTGCTGCTGCACGAAGCGGCGCACGCCGTCGATGTAGCCCGGGCTGCGGCTGTCGCAGGGGTGCACGACCAGCTCGAAGCTGGAACCGCGCAGCGCGTCGAGTGCACCGTACTGCATGTCCACGATGTACTGGGCGGTGGGGTTGTCGTAGACCATGCCGATCAGGAAGGATCGACGGAAGGCCAGGCCGCGCGCCAGCGGATCGGGCGTATAGCCCACCTCGCGCATCAGGGCCTCTACCTTGTCGCGCGTGTCCTTGCGCACCAGCGGTGAGTTGTTGATGATCCTTGAAACCGTTTTCTTGGACACTCCGGACAGTCGCGCGATGTCGTTGATCGTGGCTGCCTTGCCTTTGGCCAATGCCGGCGTGGCGGCATCATTCTTGTTGCGCACTGACATGTAATGGACCAGGTAAGTCGGGGGATTTCCGGCCGCGCACTCAGTCCAGCGCGCGGTAGCGGAAGCTGCGGAAGGTCACCGCACCGTCACCGGCAGCGTACAGCGCCGGCTTCAGGGCGAGAAACTTACCAGCCACATTGTGATGGTAACCCGAGGTTTCCATCTGAACCGGGTACTTCTGCCAGGTCCGGCCGTCGCTGCTGGTATGGAAGGTGACGATATGGCGGTTGTTGGTGACGCGCAGCCAGAGCCGCCCGCCGCGCTCGCTGGGCGCAAGCCGGGCAGGGCGTTCCTCGCCGTAGCGGTGCATGATGAACTGCTCGCCGTTGCTGCCCACGCCCACATAAAGACGGTCGCTGTAGAACAGCAGCGCGCCCCCGACTGCGCCCGGCGCTACCTCCAGCTCCACCTCGAACTGGTAGGCCGGATCGCCGGCGATGGTGGTCAGCGGAGACGCATCGCGCGGCGCACTGCCCTTGCCCTGCATCACCAGCCCATCGCCGCTGAAGCGCAGGCGCCGGTACTCGTCACTGCCCGGGTTGAAGAACGCCCACTGTGGCCCGAGCCTGCCGCCGCGGAAATCATCCGAAAGCGCCATGCCGTGCGGTGCCAGGGCGCTTCCGGAAGGCTTGCGCAGCGGTTGGCCGAGGTCACCGCCCCTGGCAACGAACCAGCCATCGTCCGTCCACTCGATCGGGTCCAGCAGGGTCTGCCGGCCCAGGGTCCAGAAGCCGTTCTCATACCCGTGATACATCATCCACCAGCGACCGTCGGTGCCTTCGACCACCGTCGCGTGGCCGCGTGACCACCACGGCTCGGACGCCGACTGCGTGCGCGTGATCGGATTATTCGGTGCGTTCTGCCAGGGCCCATGGATGGAACGCGAGCGCGCAGTGATCACCATGTGCCCGGTGGGTGGGCCGGCGGTGCCTCCCACGGCGGTGGTCATGTAGTACCAGCCCTCGCGGAAGTGGATCTTCGGTCCTTCCTGCGCATAGGCTTCCACATCCCAGCTCTGCGGATAGCGCCAGCCGTCGTAGACATGCTTCGGTGTGCCGACCACGCTCAGCCCGTCATCGGCCAGCTGCACATAGTCGCCTCCGCTGAGGAACAGGTAGCGCTTGCCGTCCTCGCCCACCGCATGGCCGGGGTCGATGTAGCCGCCCAGGCCGATGTCGATCGGATCGCTCCACGGCCCGCGGATGTCATCGGCCCACACCACGAAGTTGCTGCGGTGTTCGCCGGTCCGGGCCGGGAAGTAGATGAAGTAGCGACCCTGGTGCTTGACGATGTCCGGTGCCCAGATCGCACCCACGTTGCGGGTGATGGCATGACCCAGCGGCTGCCAGTTGACCAGGTCCCGCGAATGCCAGATCGGCAGGCCGGGATAGGCGTCGAAGGAGGACAGGGTCAGGTAGTAGTCCTGTCCGTCCTTCAGTACCGACGGATCGGGGCGGTCGCCGGCCAGCACCGGGTTCAGGTAGGTGCCGTCGCCGAGATCGGCCTGGCGCTGGTTCTCCAGCCCACGTGCCCAGGTTGGTGAGGCCGGGCCGGAGGCCAGCGCCGGAAGCGCGGCCAGAAGCAGGCTGGCCAGGGCCATGGCAGGGATGCGGCGAAGCGGACGGTGCATGGCAGCGGTCTCCGGCTCAGCTGCGCAGCGTGGCCGGCAGCCACAGCGACAGGGCAGGGAAGAAGGTGACCACCAGCAGCACGCCCAGCGCAGCGAACCAGAACGGCCAGATGGTACGCATGCTCTGGCCCACGCTGATCTTGCCGATGGCGGTACCGATGAACAGCACCGAGCCCACCGGCGGTGTCACCAGGCCCAGGCCGCCGGTCAGCACCAGCACCAGCCCGAAGTGGATCGGATCGATGCCGTACGCGCGCGCCACCGGCAGGAAGATCGGCGTGCAGATCAGGATCATCGGTGCCAGGTCCATGAAGGTTCCCAGCAGCAACAGCATCACCACGATCATCAGCAGCACCATGAACTGGCTGTGCGCGAAGGACTGCAGGAAATCCACCGCCGCCGCCGGCACCTGCAGGTAGGCCAGCAGCCAGCCGAATACCGCAGCGGTGGCGATCACGAACAGGATCACGCCGGTGCTGCGTGCGGCGTGGACGACCGTGGCGAAGAACTCGCGCCAGCGCAGTTGCCGGTACAGCACCGTGGTCACCAGCAGTGCGTACACCACGGCGATCGCCGCGCTTTCCACCGCAGTGAAGATGCCAGCGCGGATGCCGACGAAGATCAGCGCGACCAGACCGAGGCCGGGCAGGGCGGAGATCATCCGCAGCATCACCGCGCGCCAGCCCGGGAACACCTCCACGCCATAGCCGCGGCGGCGCGCGACGACGTAGCCGGTGATCATCAATGCCAGCGTCATCAGCAGTGCCGGAACGATGCCGGCCGCGAACAGATCGGCGATCGAGAGGCCGCCACCGGCTGCGGCCGAGAACAGGATCAGGTTGTGCGAGGGCGGAACCAGCAGCGCGACCAGGGCGGCGGTGATGCTGACATTGACGGCGAAATCGCGGTCATAGCCGCGCTTGACCATCTGCGGAATCATCGTGCCACCCACCGCCGAGACATCCGCGATGGCCGAGCCGGAGACGCCGCCGAAGAACAGCGAAGACAGGATCGAAACCTGGCCCAGGCCACCACGCAAGCGCCCCACCAGCGAGGACGCCAGCGCGATCAGGCGCTCGGAGATGCCGCCGCGCATCATGATCTCGCCAGCGAAGATGAACAGTGGAATGGCGATCAGCGATGCAGACCCGGTACCTGCCGAAATCTGCTGGACCAGAACGATGGACGGGATGTCCAGGTAGAGCAGGGTGGCAAGGGCGGCCGCAGCCAGCGCGTAGGCCACCGGCACGCCCAGCAGCAGGAACACTGCGAACACCGAGAACAGAATGGCGATACCCATGGATCAACGATCTCCTTCAGCGTCATCGGCGGCAGCGTCTGCCGGCGTGGACTGCGTGGCCTTCCACGCACGGTTCAGCGCGAACACCACCATCAGCACGCCGCCCAGCGCCAGCGGCAGGTAGTTGATGCTCTGCGGAAGCTCGGCACCGGCGGTCTTGATGTCCAGGCCGTCGAGAAGAAGCTCGGCCGACCACACTGCGATGAACGCGCCCAGCACGGCCACCACCAGTTGCACCAGCACGTCCACAGCGCGGCGCAGCGCCGGCGCCATGTAGGCATGCAGCAGGAAGAAGCCGAAGTGGCGGTTGGTGTGCACGCCACAGGCCGCGCCCAGGCTCATCGCGGTGCTGAGCAGCAGCAGGGTCACCGGCTCGGTCCAGCTTGGGGAATCGTTGATCACATAGCGCGCGAAGACCTGCCAGCCCTGAACCACCACCAGCCCCAGCAGGGCCGCCACGGCGGTGTAGATGGCAATGTCGGCGACGCGGTCCAGCAGGCGCTGCCCGGGGCCGGGTGGGGAAAATGTCGTCGTTTCGGTCATGGCTGTGTCCTCAGGCTGCACCGCGGATGCGATCGACCAGCGCGGCGATTTCCGCGTGCTGCAGGTACTGCTGCAGCAGGGGCTGCGCGGCGGCGCGGAACGCCGGCATGTCGACCTCGTTGGCCTTCACGCCGTACGCCAGCACCGCGCGTCGTGCCGCATCCTCGGAGGCATCCCACTGGTCGCGCATCACCTTCACCGACGCACGTGCGGTCTCCAGCAGCAGCTGGCGGTCATCCGGCTGCAGCCGCTCGAAACTGGCGCGTGACATCAGCAGCACGTCCGGTGCATAGGAGTGATCGCTCTGCGACCAGTAGTGCGCAGCCTCGAAGTGACGGCTGGAGTGGAAGCTGCGCATGTTGTTCTCGGCACCGTCGATCATGTGCGTCTCCATGCCGGAGAACGTATCGCCCAGCGACATCGGCGTCGGGTTGGCGCCGAGCAGCCGCATCAGCTGGATGAAGATGTCCGATGATGCGACGCGCAGCTTCAGCCCGTGCAGGTCACCGGGCTGCGTGATCGGATGCCGGGTGTTGTAGAAGCAGCGCGCACCGGAATCGTAGATGGCCAGGCCGACCAGGTCGCGGCGTTCGAAGCCGCGCAGCACGGCATCGGCCACGCCGCCATCAAGCGCTGCCCGCTGATGCGCCACCGATTCGAACACGTAGGGCAGGCACAGCGCCTGGGTCAGCGGAAACGCGTTGTTCAGCGCGCCCGCATAGACACGGGTGATGTCGATGGCGCCGAAGCGGGCCATGTCGATCGCTTCGGACTCGCGGCCGAGCTGGCCCGAGTGGTACTGGCGCAGACGCAGGCGTCCCTGGGTCTCACGCTGCAGGGTCTCCCCGATCCACTTCACCGCTGTCACGGTGGGGTAATCGGCCACGTGCACATCGGTCGCCGTCAGCAGTTGGCCGCCGGCTGCGTCAGGGCCCGGCCCGCGGCCACAGGCGGCGAGCAGGGGAGTGGCAAGTGCAGTGGCGCCACCGGCCAGGAAATGTCGTCGTGTGATCATCTGCGCCCTCCCGCGCGTGTTCACTGGATCGTGCCGCGGCTTACCCGGCCGGCACGGCCCTGCAGGCAATCTCGCCGAAGCCGGCGAAGCGCACCAGCGCCGTTTGTCCTGCCTGGATGTCGTGGATGCCGGTCGCATTGCCGGTGGCGATCAGGTCGCCACGCCGCAGGGGCCGGCCGCGAAGCGCGGAACGGGACAACGCGAACGCGTACGCTGCGCGCAGGCCACCGGGCAGGCGGCTCGCGCCGCCGACCCCGACCACTTCACCCTCGATCAGGGTCTCGGCGCGCAACGCCGACTCATCGAGGGACGTCCAGTTGCCGATCTCCGGCCCCAGCACGAGGCCGTTGTTGTTGCCGAAGTCGGATACCACCACGCGCGGGCCCAGCTCGTTGATCGTTGCCAGCGGGCTGCTGGCAACCTCGACACCGAGGTACAGGCGGGCCGGCAACGCTTCAGCCTGTTCCGGCGACCAGTGCAGCTGGTCGGCGGGGGCATCCTCCAGCAGTTCCAGCACGTACTCGGCCTCGATCGCGGCGAAACCGCCGACGAACACCGGAACATCCGTTGTTCCACCGGTAGCATTTTTGAGCTGAGGCTTGAAGATCGGCCCCAGCAGCCGTTCGTCCCCGGACGCATCGCGGCGTTCGGCAGCGATGTAGCCGACCTTCCAGCCGACCACCGGCTGGTTCCAGCGGGCGATGGCCAGGTCCTGGACCTGGTAGGCCGCGACCAGGTCCGCCGGGATGTCGCCCGGGAACGCCTCCAGTGCCTGGCCCGCAAGGCGTGCGGTGGTGAAGGCCTGGGCAATCGCGGCCGCATCGGCCGGCGGCGTGTGCCCATGTGTGCCGTGTTCGTTGCTCAAGAACGTCTCCCTCTGGCGTTGTTGCGCTGCCTATCGACAGCGTCTGCAGGACGTGTATATGGTAAACCGGTGTCATCACGCAAGCGGCAGCGCATCACGCCGTCTTTGCCGACGCCGCCAGCGCCCTGTCCTGTCCTGTTGGAGCCCCGTCAGTCATGCGTCTGCCCATCGTGTTGCTGTGCCTGTCCCTGCTGCTGCCGGCGGCGCCCGCCTGCGCGGTCGACACGTCGTTGCGCGAAGGCGAGCGTGTGGCCCAGGCGTTGCCCGGCGAGCAGCTGCCGTTGTGGCCGGCAGGCGCAGTGCCGGGCGAAACCGGCACTGCACGTCCGACGCGGGTGGTCGAGCGCAGTGCGGACCCTGCACGCCCGGACCGCTACGCCGACCAGATCGACGCGCCCTCTCTGCAGGTGTACGCACCCGCCCGGCCGAACGGCCGGGCCCTGCTGGTGATCCCCGGCGGCGGCTACCAGCGGGTGGTGATCGACAAGGAGGGCAGCGCGCTGGTTCCGTTCTGGGTGGACGGCGCCGGCTACACCCTGTTCGTCCTGCGCTACCGCCTGCCGCAGCCGGGGCGCGACCGCCAGGCCGCGCTCGCCGACGCGCAGCGCGCGTTGCGGGTGGTGCGCGACCAGGCGCGACGGCGCGGACTGGACGCGAACGATGTGGCGGTGATGGGCTTCTCGGCGGGCGGCCACGTCGCGGCGCGGCTGGCCACCGGCTTCGACATCGCCGTCCATCCCGCACGGGATGACCTCGACCGGCTGAGCGCCCGCCCGAGCCGTGCCGTGCTGGTCTACCCGGTGATCGACATGGGCGCGCATGCGCACAGCGGCTCGCGTGCCCGCCTGCTGGGCGAGCATCCGGGTACCTCGCTGCAGGCAGACTATTCGATGCAGCAGCGGGTACGCGGCGACATGCCGCCGACGCTGCTGGTCCACGCCGCCGACGACGCCGTGGTGTCGGTGCGCAACAGTGAACTCATGGCGCAGGCACTGGCGGGTGCGGGTGTCGAGCACGAACTGCATGTCTTCGCCCATGGCGGTCACGGCTTTGGCATGGACATTCCCGCGCGGTCGACGCTGGCACTCTGGCCGCTGCTCGCGCAACGCTGGCTGGGCCCTGCGGAGGACGCGCGATGAACGATGCGCCGGCCGACCTGCAGCGTCGGCGATTCCTGCGTGACAGCGCCCGCTGGGCCCTGGCCACCGCGTCCGCTACGGCTGCCTTCACTGCATTGCCAACGCTGGCCGGCGTGCCGGGTGCCCGCGATGACCGCCTGCCATTGGCCCGGGTTCGTGGCGGGCGTGTGCGTGGCCAGCGCGAGCACGGGGTTCTGGTGTTCCGTGGCCTCCGCTATGGTGCCGACACCGCTCAACACCGCTTCCAGCCGCCGCGGCATGAAGCTGCCTGGCGCGGCATCGCCGATGCACTGGAGTACGGTCCGGCCGCACCGCAGGGCGGCAGTGAAGGGCCCGGCAGCGAGGACTGCCTGTTCCTCAATGTGTGGACGCCCGCGCTCGGCGACGGTGGACGCAGGCCGGTGCTGGTGTACGTGCACGGCGGTGGATTCAACAACGGGTCCGGCAGTGATCCGCTGTACGACGGCGCTGCGCTGTGCCGCCGCGGCGATGTGGTGGTGGTCACCCTCAATCATCGCCTGAACACGTTCGGCTATCTCTACCTGGGGGCGTTGGGCGATCCGCGCTACGCCGCCTCGGGCAACGTCGGCCAGCTCGACCTGGTACAGGCGCTGCAGTGGGTGCGGCAGCACGCGGCGGTCTTCGGTGGCGACGCGGCGAACGTCACGGTGTTCGGGCAGTCCGGCGGGGGCGCCAAGATCGCCACGCTGATGGCGATGCCTGCGGCCCGAGGGCTGTTCCACCGCGCGTGGACGATGAGTGGCCAGCAGGTCACCGCTGCCGGACCGCGCGCGGCCGCGCAGCGCGCTGCGATCGCGATGCAGGCCGTTGCTGCACGTGATGTGCAGGCCCTGCTGGACCTGCCGGTCGACGTATTGCTGGAAGCCACCCGTGCGCGTGATCCCTCGCGCGTGGAAAGCACGTCGCTGTACTTCGGCCCGGTGCTGGACGATGTGGTGCTGCCGGTGCATCCGTTCTGGCCACAGGCGCCGCAGCAGTCGGCGGCGATTCCGATGGTGATCGGCAACACCCGCGACGAGACCCGCGCGTTCCTCGGCAACGATCCCGCCAACTTCGCCCTGACCTGGGAAACATTGCCGGCACAGCTCGAACGACAGCAGTTCGTCGATCTGCGGCCGGAGACCGTGATCGCCGAGTATCGCCGCCTGTATCCGCACTACACGCCGTCCGAAGTGTTTTTTGCTGCAACCACGGCTGGCCGCAGCTGGCGCGGAGCGGTGGAGGAACTGGAAGCGCGGGCGCGCCAGCCCGCGGGCGCAGCACCGACCTGGGCGTACCAGCTGGACTGGGGGTCGCCGGTGGAGGAGGGGCGCCTGCGTGCTTTCCATACGCTGGACATCCCGCTGGTCTTTGACAACGCAGGGCTGCCGGGCGCGCGCACCGGGGGGGGCGATGATGCGCGTGCGCTGGCGGCGACCATGAGCGAGGCCTTGATCGCCTTCGCCCGCAGCGGCGACCCCAATCACGCCGGATTGTCGCAATGGGCCCCTTATACGCTGCCGCAACGGCGGACAATGCTGTTCGATCGCACCAGTCGCGCGGTTGACGATCCGCGCGCAGGCGAGCGCGCGCTCTACGGAAAAGTGCCTTTCGTGCAGCGCGGCACGCAGTGATGACACCGCAGCACAAACATTCTGTTAACTCCGCTCGGCTAGAGTCGGGTCATGGGAGACACGTTCACGCCACTGCCGTTCGCCGGCCGGGAGCGCCTGCTTGCCGCCATTGATGGTGCGGTAGCACTGGCGGATCCGCACGCGATCACCGAGGGCCTGCAGCGCGTGCTGCGTGATGCCATCACCGATCCTTCGATACAGCTGCCGCCGTGTGTACGGCGACCGGTGCGTGGTCACTACGCACGTCGTGAACTGCACCGCAGCCGGACCCTGGGGTACAGCGTCATCGCCATGTGTTGGGGCCCGGGGCAGGGTACGCCGCTGCACGATCACGATGCGATGTGGTGCGTGGAAGGCGTCTGGCAGGGCGAACTGCTGGTCACGCCGTATGCGCTGCTGGAGCGGAAGGGCACTCGCCACCGCTTTGCCGCGCAGCCGACGCTGTACGGCCAGCGCGGCAGCGCCGGCAGCCTGATTCCCCCGCATGAATACCACACGCTGCGCAATGCCAGCGATGCCGACGTGGCCGTGTCGCTGCACGTCTACCAGGGCGTGATGGAGCGCAGCGCGGTGTTCGAGCCGCTGGGCGATGACTGGTACCAGCGACGGGTGAAGCGGATGGAGACCGACGCGGCATAGCCCGCGCCGGCCGCCGCGTTCAGCGCGGCACCTCCACGACGTTGTTGAGCAGGGTCACTTCCTCGCCACCGTCAGCGAGGGCCACGCGCACGCGCAGGCCACCCCGATGACCGGCGGGGATCATCAGTGTCACGTGGGTGGTCTTCGGTTCCAGGTCATCGGGTGCCGCCATCGCGGGCACATCGGTACGCGCGATCTCACGGCCCGTGGTGTCTTCCAGGATCGCCACGCCCGCGCCGGTGGCCACGTGGCCCAGGCTGTGCACGGTCACCCGCACACGCTGGCCGTCCACCTGCACATCACCGCGGCCGACGCCCAGGTCGGCGCGTGTTTCCACCGGGCTGTCGGCGACAACGCGCTCGAACTCGAACAGTTCCGTGCGCCCGGGACGGAACTGCATCGGCACCGCGCTGCTGGTTTCCAGCCGCACCGTGCGCTCCGTCGGCGTGCCATCGATGCGTCCATCTCCATCGGCATCCACGCCGGCACGGATGCGCCACGTGCCGCTGGCAACGTTCCAGCCGGTCATGTCGGCACTGATGGTGCGGTTACCCAGATTGTGGCTGGTGATGGTGAAGCGCTCGCGCGAGGGCGCGTGCACCAGCAGTGCAACCTGTTCGGCGGCACCGTCGCGATCGAAGCGCCAGCTGACCGTATGCCCGGGCCAGCTCTGGTTGCGCTTGAGCGCGATGCCCCCCAGCCGGGCACGCTGCAGGAACTCGCTGGGTGCTTCCACGCGATCGGACCACCAGTGGCCCTCGGTGTTCATGTAGGCCCGCAGCACCTTTGCCTGCAGTCCTTCGGCATGCAGTGCATCGATGTACTTCAGGTCACCACTGGCCTGCCAGGCCATCAGGCTGGCGAAACCGGTCTTTCCGGCGTCGGCTTCGGCAGTCAGCTGCGGATACCAGTCCTGCTGGCGTCCCAGCACCTCGACGATGTTCTCGCCGAGATTGGCCAGCGCGCCCGGTCCCCCGCGTGCCACGCGATAGTCCAGCGCCTGCAGGTACTTCGCATCGCCGGTCCAGCGCCAGGCGGCCCAGAAGGTATGCAGCGTGTCGCCGCCGCCGGAACCGTCGTTGAGTTCACCGCCGCGGGTGGCGCCGGTGGCCCAGTGGATCTCGTTGGGCAGGGTGAAGCGTCCTTTCGCGTCCGTGCCGGCATGGGCGAGGTAGCTGTCGGCCAGGCCGGTCACCAGCCGGCGCCCGGTGGGATCGGCGTTGTACTGGCCCAGCAGGAACGCGGGGTGCAGCACCGGGAACGAATAAGGCTTCTGCCATTGCCAGTTCGGTTCGCGGTAGATCCTGTTGCCGCCGAACCAGTTGCTGGAGAACAGCAGGTGTCCCTGCGGATTGGGCAGGATGATCCGCTCGTCGAATGCCTTGACCGTCTCCATCAGCCGTTCCAGCGTCAGCGGATCGCCCCAGTTGAGGTACAGCATCGCGCTGTTGGTGTTGATGCCCTCTTCGTAGGCATGCAGCTCATCGGTTTCGATGGTGCTCAGGCCGTTGCTGAACATGCCATTGCGATACACCGCATCGGACAGGGCGGTGAGCGAGGCATTGAGGCGGTCCGGCTGCACGCCCATCAGCGCCAGGCCCGGCCACTGCTGGGTGAGATCGGAATCATCGGAGATGCCGCCGCCGAAGTCGCCGTAGGGCACCTGGCGATGGTCGATCCACCAGTCGACGAAGCGACGCACCTGTGCGAGGTCCTGCACCTGGTGGAAGGCCCAGGCCGGCACACCGGCGGGCACCACCGGTGCGGAGTAGGGCGGCCGGCCCTGGCTGTTGTAGCTGATGTAGTTCCAGTACTGCCGCCCCAGTGCGTGGTCCGGATCGACCCGCAGCAGGTCGCTCAGGTCGGCGTAGACGCGCGCATACAGGCGCTGTCGCTTGGAGGTGGTGTGCTCCTCCACCAGGAATCCCCAGTTGTCGCGCACCTGGTTGAAGCGGTCGGCCACGTGCTCCTTCAGCGCTTCGGCGCGCGGCTTGAACACCAGCCGGATCTGCGCGCCATCGAGCGCCCGGGCATCGAAGCCGGGCGCGGCCGAGGCGATGCTCAACCACAGGCTGTCAGGGGTGAGGATGCGGTCGCGCAGGTCCAGCCACAGGGTGCGCTTCTGTCCCGGCTGCACCGAGACCGACACGTCGATCATGTCGCGCGCCGGCCAGATCGGGTCCTTGATGCGGATGTTGAGCGGAATCAGGCCTTCATGCGTGGCCGCCAGATCCAGCGCGGGAAGATCGATGGCAACGCCGTCCAGGCCGTCGTGCATGTTCTCCCAGCTGTAGGCCCAGCTGCGGATCAGCGGCTGGTCGGGCGGCGCATCGCCTACCCCGGAAGGAATGAGCACGTGCACGATCGGGCGCGGCTGCGCGGGCAGGGTACCGGCATCGCGGCGGCGTGAGCCGGCCCCCTTGGGCAGCGCCATCACCGTGCTGCGTTCGGCCTCGGGGTAGCGACCGTCGATGTAGCGGCGCAGGGCATCCAGATTGGTGTAGTCAGGCAGCGCCTGGCTGTCGATCGTGTAGGTCTGCTTGACCGTGCCGTCCGGCTCGCTGCCCTCGCTCACGGCGTAGGCCCAGATTTCCTGGATCGGCGTTTCCTGCTCGACGTTGCTGAAGCGCAGCACGCCGCCGCTGAGGGACGGGATCGGATCGACGCTGCGCACCACGCCGCGCGGGCGGGTGAACAGGGTGCGGGTGGCGTGCGCGGCGTCGCTGCCATGGGCCAGCGTGCCGAAGGCCGCACCGCGGATCTCGATGCGGTTGACCGTCTCGCCGTCCGGCAGCGTCAGGTCCAGGTGCTTTCCACCTTCCACGTAGGTGTTCCAGTCCGGCAGCTGGAAGTAGTCGTTGCGTCCGGGCAGCCGCGAGCGGTTGTAGACGCCGGGCCATGTGGTCTCGGCGATGCCGTCGGTGGCCTTCCACATCCACGCCTTCAGATCGCGGGTGTCGGCGAATTCGACCTTGCGGATGCGGGTGGTCGGCGCGGTCAGCGCCGGTGGTGCGGCGCCGTCCCAGCCGAAGCGATGGCGCCAGGCACGCAGGCCTGCCTCGGGAACCTCGGCGGTGGTGGGCGTGACCCCACGGGCCAGCGCCGCCACGGCCGGCGCATCGAGCATGCGGTCGTAGATGCGGATGTGCTGGAAATCGCTGCCGCGCAGGAAGTTGTAACGGCTCTGTACCTGGTACGGTGCCATCACCCGACCGGCCAGGCCAAGCTGGTCCAGCGCGGCATCGTAGTCGCCGGTGGTCTGCGCGCGGGCCACTTCGCGTCCGTCGATGAACAGGCGTACACCCTGGTCCTCGTCCCAGGCGAAGGCCAGGTGCAGCCACTGGTCCGCGCGTGGCGGCGTGTCCATGCGGAACGAGACGCGGGTGCGGGCAAGATTGGCATCGGTGACGAACGCATCGAAACCGTGGCCGTTCCAGTCGATGCGCAGCCACGCCATGTCCCAGCTGCTGTGATCGGCATAGCCGACGCGGAAGATCACGAACGGGGCTTCGCCCACCGCGTACCGCGCCCGCCAATCGAAGGCCAGGGTGCCGCGCTGGGCCAGGATGTTGCCCGGTGCATCCCACGCCAGGACGCCATCGTCCTGCCATTGGATGGCCTTGCCGCGTACACCGTCATCGACCACCGCCACCCTGTCGCGGAAGTTCGGTATCGCCTCGCCGTGCGCCACGGCAGCCTGCAGGCCCTGGTTGGCGTCGACGTGGAACAGCAGGGTTGGGCCATCGGCAGCTGTCGCAGGGCCAGCAGCCAGGGCCACTGCCAGCAGCAGGCAGCGGGACAGGGTCGAGCGATGCGGCATCAGATGTTTCCTTTCAACGGGCGACAGCCGGCGTAGGGCCGCCGGACCGTAGCAAGGCCACGCCGCCACGGCACCTTGCGGCGCAGCAGCGGTCGTGGCGAACGGCGATGCACCGGTCGGCGCATCGCCGGCGCTGCTCAGAACTTGTAGCGCACGCCGAGCAGGAACTGACGGCCGGTCTCGGTGTACTGCAACGGCAGGCGGCCGGTCGCGGGCGAATACACCCACTCATCGGACGCTTCGTTGGTCAGGTTCACGCCTTCCAGGCTCAGTTCCAGTTGGTCACTGATCCGGTAACGGATCGACGCATCGATGACCGTGGTACCGGTCATGCCGTGGTAACCGTCCAGATTGAAGCCGGTTTCCTGGCCCGGCACCTGGGTCAGGTAGTCATCGCGGTTGGTGGCCGAGATGCGCCCGGAGAAGGTGGTGCCTTCGTAGAACAGGGTCGCGTTCCACGAGGTGTTGGACAGGCCCAGCAGATCGTTCTTCATCACCGGCTGACCGGCCGAGTTGATGTACTGGATCTTCGAATCCACCCAGGTGTAGTTCAGCTGCAGACCGAGGTTGGCCCACTTGCCCGGCAGGAAGGTGAAGGGCTGGGTGTAGTTCGCTTCTGCGCCGAACAGCTCGCCACCCGGGGTGTTGACCGGACGGGTGAAGGTGAACTCATCGGTCGGCGATGCGCCGGTGCCGATCAGCAGTTCGGCAGGCAGGCCGCTGTCGGTGTACGGCCGATTCTCGCGCAGCGTCTGTACGGAGGTTTCGATGTCCTTGTAGAACAGGCCAAGGCCGGCCATGGCGCCTTCGGCGAAGTACCACTCGAAACTCAGATCGACATTGGTCGCGCGGGTCGGATCCAGGTTGGGGTTGCCGCTGGAGATGGTGCGTGCGCCACCAGCCACGGCCACAGTGGCACCTGGCGTCAGGCTGCCCAGGCCGGGTCGGGTCATCACCTTGGCCGCACCCAGGCGGATCAGGAAATCGGGGGTGACTTCGGCAACCAGGTTGAACGAGGGCAGGGTGTCGTCGTAGGTGCGGGTGGCGGTGGTGGACGTGGTGCCACTGGCCAGCGTCGACAGCCCGGTGGAGGACTGCTTGGTGCGCACATAGCGTACGCCGACGTTGCCGGACAGCGGCAGCGAGCCGATCTCGGTGGAGAACTCACCCATCAGGTAGGCACCGCGATCCTTCTCTTCCACGCTGCGCACGTTGTTGGCGCGCGGTGCGACGGCGTAGATGCCGCTGTTGCTGTAGATGTCGAACTGATCGGCGACGGCGTCCAGATCCGGCACCACCCAGTTCGAGGGACTGCCGCTGATGCCCTTCAGGCCGGCCTGCGTGGTCATGTCCACCGGAACGATCCTGCTGCCATCGGCGAAGGTGGGCACGGCCAGCTCGCTGCCACGGCGCAGTTCGGTGGTCTTGAACGTGTAGTCCTTGGCCAGCACGCCACCCTTGAGGCGGAAGCCGGGGCTGATGTTCCAGTTGAAGTCGATCTGGCCGGTATCGAAATCATTGTCCACGTACTGCGGTCGCAGGCGGATCTCCGCCAGTTCCCAGCCGTTGGGATCGGTGGGATCGATGCCGTAGTTGAGGATCGGCGAGCGGTTGTTGCCCCGGTAGTCGTAGCTGTAGCCGTCGACGTCGTACTTGTCCATGATGATGGTGGTCTGCACCGGGTTCTCATGCCGGGACCGTGAGACCCCCAGCTTGCCGGACAGGGTGAAGTCGTCGCTGAAGCGGTGCTGGCCGTTGAGGCTGATCTGCTTGAACTCGGTGCTCCACTCGTCGTGGCGGTTCTCGCTGCGGATGTCGACGTTGTCGAACTCACCGTAGACCAGCGCGTTGTTCTCGATGACGCCGTTCCTGACGATCATCGACGGCTTGCCGGCCAGGCGTGGCTGGCTGGTGTTGGCACCGCGGCTGAAGGAAATCGCCTCGATGTAATGCTCGTCGCGGGTGGCATCGATTTTCGAGTACAGCGCGTCCAGCGAGATCTCGGTCGCGTCGCTGGGCTTCCACTGCAGCGTACCGGTCACGCCCAGGCGCTTCTGCTCATGTTCCATCTGCACGTAGCGCGGGAAGCGCGGGTGGTAGACGTCGGCACTGCGCGCGGCGGTGAACGGGGACGAGGCACTGAAGTTGCCGTTGCTCGGGCCGTTGGCCCAGCGGCCCGTGTTGGAGCCCTCCTCCAGCGCCTGGCGCTCGGAGTAGGCCACCGACAGCAGGGCGCCGAACGTACCGTCGGCGAAGATGTTCGACACCAGCGCGGCCATGCGCGGGTCGGCCTTCTCCGCCATCGCGTTGTAGCCGGCCTGGCCGCTGGCGGCGAAGGTGAAGCCGTCATAGTCGAACGGCCGCGCCGTGCGCAGATCGACGGTGGCGCCCAGCGAGCCTTCTTCGACATCGGCCGAAGCGGTCTTGCGCACCACCAGCTGCGAGAACAGGTCGGAGGCGAAGACATTGAAGTCGAAGCCACGGCCGCGGTTGGTACCACCGCTCTGGTCACCGGCGCCGACGGTGGTCAGCGCCTCCATGCCGTTGATGCGCACGCGGGTGAAATCCGGGCCGAGGCCGCGCACCGAGATGTTGCGGCCCTCGCCGGCCTCGCGGGTGATGACCACACCCGGGATGCGCTGCAACGACTCGGCCAGGTTCAGATCCGGGAACTTGCCGATGTCCTCGGCGACGATGGCGTCGACCACGCCGGCCTCGCCACGCTTGATGTCCAGCGCCTTCTCCACGCTGGCGCGGTAGCCGGTGACGGTGACCGTATCCAGGTCCGTGGCGCCGGCGGCGCTGCTCTGCTGCTGGGCGGTCGCATTGGCTGCCAGGGCCAGTCCGACGGCCATAGCGAGCAAGGTAACCGGTGTCTTTTTTTGGTGGTTCCGAGACTGCATGCCTTTCCCCTCTCCCAAAGGTCTGGTGCTGCGGCTGTTTCAGCGTGATGACACCGCTGGTCAGAGCGGACGTTAGCAGCACGTCCCGGATCCGGCATCTTGCACCGCAACAGATCTGAAATGTCTCCAAGAGGCTTGCAGGACAATGCTTCCGTCAGTTCCTACGGGTGCGTGGGGCGCATCGGAAGGCTAGAATGACACCGATGGCCAAACGCCGCGCCGACGCGTGGTACACATTCACGCCGTGCAGTTTCACATGCTGGCGGCAAGCGGGGAGGAGTGGAGATGGGGCGTATCGTATGTTTCGGGGAACTGCTGCTGCGGCTCGGCGCGCCCGGTCGCGAGCTGCTGCTGCAGTCGCCGCAGCTGCAGGTGCACGTGGGCGGGGCGGAAGCAAACGTGGGTGTCTCGCTGTCCCGATTCGGACATGACGTGGCCATGGTCAGCACGGTGCCCGGCAATGCCCTGGGGGCGCACGCACTGGGTGAACTGCGCCGCCATGGCGTCGATACGCGGGCGGTGCGCGAGGTGGCGGACGGTCGCATGGGCCTGTACTTCCTCACCACCGGCGCGGTGCAACGTGCCAGCGAGGTGGTGTACGACCGGGCCGATTCAGCCTTCGCGCACAGCACTGCAGCCGATCATGACTGGCCGGCGCTGCTGCAGGGCGCGGACTGGCTGCACCTGTCCGGCGTCAGCCCTGCGCTGGGGCCGCAGGTGGCCGAGGCGACGCTGGCGGCGGCATGCGCCGCGCGTGCCAGTGGCGTGCGCGTTTCCTTCGACGGCAATTTCCGGCCCACGCTGTGGCAGCGCTGGGGCGGCGACGCGCAGGCGATCCTGCATGCCCTGTTCGACCAGGCTGACATCGTGTTCGCCGACTACCGCGATATCGAAGTGATCCTGGGCCAGCGCTTTACCCAGGCCGGCGCCGTGGAGCGCGTGGACGCTGCCGCAGCGGCGGCATTCGCCGCGTTCCCGCGGCTGCAATGGCTGGCATGCACGCAACGGCAGGCGCTGAGCGTGGACCATCATGCGCTGGGCGCCCTGCTGCTGGGCCGCGAGGGCGTGCGTGCGCAGGCGCCCGTGCGGCAGCTGACCGGCATCATCGATCGCATCGGCGGCGGCGATGCCTTCGCGGCAGGCATCCTGCATGGCATCCTGTCAGGCTTCGATGCCGACGCCACCGTGCGTTTCGGCCTGGCTGCCGGCGGACTGAAGCATTCCATCCCCGGCGATTTCAATCCTGTCAGCGAAGCTGACGTGCTGGCCCAGATGGGCGAGGAGCGATTCGATGTCCGGCGATGATCCGCGCGTTCGCGCGGTACTGAAACTGGCACCGGTGATTCCGGTGTTCACCCCCGATGATGTCGACGATGCCGTGCAGGTGGCGCAGGCGCTGTTCCGGGGCGGTCTGCCGGTGATCGAGGTCACCCTGCGCACACCCCGTGCGATGGATGCCATCCGGGCCATGGTCGAGGCCGTACCCGACGCGGTGGTGGGGGCCGGAACGGTGCTGACGCCCGCGCAGATGGAGGCGGCCAGGGCCGCAGGTGCGCGCTTCGCGGTGTCGCCGGGCGCAACGCCGACGCTGTACGCGGCCGCGCGCGATGCCGACCTGCCGTATCTGCCGGGCGTGGCCACGGGGTCCGAGCTGATCCTTGGCCTCGAGCATGGCCTGGATACCTTCAAGTTCTTCCCCGCGGTGCAGGCCGGCGGCGCGGCACTGCTGGCGGCCTGGCACGGCCCCTTCGCCGACGTGCGCTTCTGCCCGACCGGTGGCATCAGTGCCCAGACCGCGGCGCAGTTCCTGCACCTGCCGAACGTGCTGTGCGTGGGCGGTTCATGGCTGACCACGGCGGCCTTGCTGCAGACCCGCGACTGGGGCGCGATCGAACGCCTGGCACGCGAGGCGTCCGTGCTGGCGGGCTGAACCGGCAGGCAATCTTCCAGGATTTGATCGGGATCAAAGCGCCGGCCTCGTGCCGGCGTCACTCTGTCTGCAAGCGCACGACGGAGGAAAACCCATGAACAGAACCATGAAGGCCGCTGTCGTTCGCGAGTTCGGCAGCCCACTGGTCATCGAGGAAGTTCCGGTACCACGCCCGGGGGCGGGCGAGGTGCTGGTCAGGATCGAAGCCTGCGGTGTCTGCCACACCGACCTGCACGCCGCCGAGGGCGACTGGCCGGTGAAACCGGACCCGCCGTTCATCCCCGGCCACGAGGGCGTGGGGCACATCGTGGCCGTGGGCGGCGGGGTCGGGCATGTCAAGGAAGGCGACAGGGTCGGCATCCCCTGGTTGTACTCGGCGTGTGGCCATTGCGAACACTGCCTGGGCGGCTGGGAAACGCTGTGCGAGACGCAGCGCAACACCGGCTACTCGGTCAACGGCGGCTTCGCCGAGTTCGCACTGGCCGATGCCAACTATGTCGGCCTGCTTCCGAAGGAGGTGGGCTTCGTCGAGATCGCGCCGGTGCTGTGCGCCGGCGTGACGGTCTACAAGGGCCTGAAGGTGACGGACACGAAGCCCGGTGACTGGGTGGCGATCTCCGGCATCGGTGGCCTGGGCCACATGGCGGTTCAGTACGCGCGTGCGATGGGCCTGAACGTGGCTGCCATCGACGTGGAGGACAGCAAGCTCGCACTGGCGCGGCGGCTGGGCGCACAGGTCACGGTCAACGCGCGCACGACCGATCCGGCAGCATTTCTGAAGAAGGAGATCGGCGGCGCGCACGGAGCGCTGGTCACCGCGGTATCGCCCAAGGCCTTCGAGCAGGCGCTGGGCATGGTCCGGCGGGGCGGCACGGTCTCGCTCAACGGACTGCCACCGGGCAACTTCCCACTGGACATCTTCGGCATGGTCCTCAATGGCGTGACGGTGCGCGGTTCGATCGTCGGCACGCGGCTGGATCTGCAGGAGTCGCTGCAGTTCGCCGCCGAGGGCAAGGTCGCGGCCACGGTCAGCACCGACCGCCTGGAAAACATCAACGAGGTGTTTGCCCGCATGCGCGCGGGCACCATCGACGGGCGCGTGGTATTGGACATGGCCGCCTGACACCCGTGCATGGCCGCCGCGGCCCGGCACCCTCTCCCACGGGTGCGGCGGTCATGCCGATCGATGCGCGCCCGGCGCAGCTGCGCAGGTGGTCAGCGCTGTGACCCAGCGCGCCGGGCGGCAGCCGTCGCCCAGCGCGCCGCCACCACCGGAGCCGTGATGCACACCGCCTGGTCGGTCACCGTGGTCACCGCGCGTTCCAGCAGCTGGATGTCTGCCTCGTGCTGGCGTGCCACGTGCGGGTCCTCGAAGAAGATGGCGCGCTGGCAACGGCCCTCCAGCACGCGGTCGGCGATCTGCGCATCGCCCCCCATCGGTCCGCTCTGGTAGCGCGTCACCCAGGGCGTGTCGCTGGGCCAGCCGCGGCTC
Source organism: Stenotrophomonas sp. GD04145 (assembly GCF_029835135.1). Taxonomy (NCBI): domain Bacteria; kingdom Pseudomonadati; phylum Pseudomonadota; class Gammaproteobacteria; order Lysobacterales; family Lysobacteraceae; genus Stenotrophomonas; species Stenotrophomonas sp. GD04145. Next base: position 29,292 of record NZ_JAODZG010000008.1, read on the forward strand.
CATGCCAGCTCGTTGAGGCGCTGACCGGTGGTCCCGGTCGCCACCCGCTCGCCGAAGCGTGCCAGCACGTCGAAGTGCTCGTCGGCGAAGGCGAGCATCGCCGGCTTCATCGCATCATGCGCGATCAGTGCCAGGGTCTGGGTACCGAAGGCGTGCAGATCGTCGGCACCGGCGTCGGCCTGCAGGCCGGCGTGCACGCGCTCCACCTCGATCCAGTCGCGTGCGGTGGCTACCGTGGAAATGAAAGGTTTGCCGTGGATCACGCACTGCCGCTTGAGCGCGGTCGCTTCGGGAAACACCGAGGACGGATCGACCGGATCGATCAGATAGATGGCACCGTCGAGCGTGCGCTGCGGGCCCATGCCGACCACCTCGGCGACCAGCTTCATCAGCCCGCCCTCGCGGCCGTAGGGATAGCGATGGAGGCCGGCATAGCCGTCGAGGAAGCCGTGGCGCCCGATCGCATCATGGGTGCGGCCGACAGCGTGCAGCGTTATGCCCAGTTCGCGCAGGCCCGGTTCGCAGGCACGCAGCCAGCGGAACAGGGCGGCGCGCGCATCCTGGTGGTGGAGCCGGTTGGCGGCCAGGCCGATACGCATCGAACGCTCCGTGGGCTGGTAGAAGCGGCAGTTTATGTCGCGAATGGCCAATTCTGCGCGCTTTGCAACTTTCCTCATTGTTGCTGTGCGGTGCGTCGCTAGCGTGGCAGGCAGAGCGGTACCGCTGCGCGGCCGTCGTCTCCGCCTGCGATTCGAGGATGCCCATCGTGAATGCCGCCGGCCCTGCGGCCGCATCCATTGCACGCTCCTGCCCGTGGCTGCGATCCCGCATCGTGCTGCCTGCCCTGTTGCTGTGGCCCATGATCACGCGTGCCGACGGGTGCGACATGCCCCTGGTCGTGGCCTGGCCCAGTGACCGCCCGCCACTGTCCTTCAGCGCGCAGGGCCAGCCCGGCGGCCTGGTTGCCGACTACCTGCGGCGGCTGGGCGAGCAGATCGCGCTGCGTCCACATCCGCTTCCCGCCGCGGCCGGCGCGGTCGGGGCGCTGCCGGCCGGTACCCAGGCCGTGCTGGGATGGCCGCGCGAGCAGGTGCCCGACGGCTGGGTCGTGAGCAGGCCCTACCTGCAGCTGTCACAGGTGATCGTGCGCCGTCGCAACGACACGCCACTGCAGGGACTGGGCGGTCTGCGCGGCCGCCGCGTCGCCAGCCTCGACACGGTGCCACTGGCGGCCCACCTGCGTGAGCAGGCGCCGGGCGCATGGCTGCTGCAGGTCGACGCGCTCGATCATGCGCTGCAGCTGCTGGCCATCGGCCAGGTCGACGCGGTAGTTGCCACGTTGGCCGAAGTGGAAGCCGCATTGCGCAGGCCCGGCAGCGATGCCCTGGTGATCGCCGCGCCGGCCGGCTTCGATGATGCCTGGGTGCTGGCGGCTGCGCCGGCCTGTGCGGCCACCGTCGCCGCCTTCGACACCGTGCTGCAGGAACTGGACGACGCGCAGCGCGACGCGCTCCGTGCGACGTGGGCGCCCAGCGGAGCACGCGCGCCGCCCGCACGGTCGCCGCTGCGCTGGCTGGTGCCGGTGCTGCTGGTCGCGCTGGCGCTGATCCTGGTGTATGCCTTCGGCTACTGGAGGCTGCATCGCGAAAGCAGCCAGCGCCGCGCGCTGGAACAGCGACTGCAGGAAGTGACCGCCAACCTGCCTGCGGTGGTCTACCGGGCGCGCCGCAGCGGCGAGGGCGACTACAGCCTGCCGCTGGTCGCCGGCGACGTGCAGTCGCTGTTCGGCATGAGTCTGGACAGTGTGCGGCTGGACCATCGCCGGCTCATGGCGGCGGTGCATGTCGACGATCGCAAGCCGGTGCTGGATCATCTGGAAGCCGCAGCGCGGGCCCGTGCGCCGATCGACATCACCTTCCGCACGCTGGGTCCCCATGGCTGGCGCTGGATCCGTTCGCATGGCAGGCCGTTGCCGGGCGAGAGCGACGACATCGAGTGGAGTGGCTACTGGATGGACGTCAGCCAGGCGCAGGCACGCACCCGTGCCCTGGCCGGGGCACGCCATCAGGCCGAAGAGACTGCAGCGGCGAAGACGCACTTCCTGGCCACCATGAGCCACCAGATCCGCACACCGATGAGCACGCTGCTGGGCATGCTCGAATGCCTGGCGGACAGCCCCCTGGACCCGTGCCAGCGGCAGGTCCTGTCCACCGTCGATGTGGCCGCGCAGATGCTGCGGCAGATTCTCGATGATGTGCTCGACAGTCATCGGTTGCAGGCGCTGCCGTTGCAGCTGCGTGCCACCGACATGGGTGCGCTGGCCACGGCCGTGCAGCAGCTGCTGGCACCGATGGCGGCCAGCCGTGCGTTGCACCTGCGGTGCGTGCTTGATCCTGCGCTGCAGCGGTGGCTGCTGGCCGATGGCCTGCGCGTGCGCCAGGTCCTGTTCAACCTGGTGGGCAACGCACTGAAGTTCACCCTGCACGGAGGTGTGGAACTGCGGCTGCGGGTGCTGCGGACGCAGGCGGCAGGACAATGCCTGCGCCTGCAGGTGAGCGACAGTGGCGTAGGCATCAGTCCCGAGCGGCAGCAGGCCGTGTTCGCCGATTACATCCAGGCCGAGCCGTCGACGGGGCGCCGGTTCGGCGGCAGCGGCCTGGGCCTGGCCATCTGCCGGGACCTGGTGGCCTCGATGGGCGGCGAGCTGCAGCTGCAAAGCTCGCCGGGCAAGGGCACGCGCATCTGGTTCGACCTGGAGTTCGCCAGCTGCCTGGCGCCACTGGAGGCGGTGCCGGCCATGGCCGAGGTGGTCGCGCGACTGCCTGCGGCACGGGTGCTGGTGGCCGAGGACCACCCGACCAACCTGCAACTGCTGGTGCAGCGGCTGCGCGAGCTGGGCCTGCAGGTGCACGCCACCGCCGATGGCCTGCAGGCGCTGGCGGCATGGCGGGCGCAGGGCTTCGATGTTGTCGTTACCGATTGCCACATGCCCGGCATGGACGGGTTCGCGCTGGCGCGTGCGATCCGCGAAGACCCCTGCCCTTCGCGTGCACGGGTGCCGATCATCGCGCTGACGGCCAGCGTGCTGGAGAGCACGCGCGAGGCCTGTCGTGCCGCCGGCATCGACCGGTTCCTGGCCAAGCCGGTCGACACCCAGGGGTTGCGCGCGACGCTGGCCGACGTACTGCCGGCAATGGAACCCGGCTCAGTTGGACAGTAGACGGACGATGCTGGCAGCGGCGTCGCGGCCTTCAGCCACAGCGGTTACCACCAGGTCGGCGCCGCGTACCGCATCACCGCCGGCGAACAGGCGCGGATGCGCGGTCTGGAAGGGCAGCCGGTCCTTGCCGCCGGCAACGATGCGACCGTTCGCCTGGCCCTGCACACCGTGTTCGGCCAGCCAGGCCGGAACGCTCGGCGCGAAACCGAAGGCGATGATGACCACGTCCGCCTCCAGCAGCGACTCGCTGCCCTCGATCGGCACCGCGTTGCGGCGTCCCTGGGCGTCGGCCTCACCCAACCGGGTTTCAACCACGGTCACGCCGATCGCTTCGTCGTCGGCGCCGGCCTCGATCGACAGCGGCTGCCGGTTGAACAGGAAGCGCACGCCTTCCTCGCGCGCATTGGCGACTTCACGCGCGCTGCCGGGCATGTTGGCCTCGTCGCGACGGTACGCGCAGGTGACCTTGGCCGCGCCCAGCCGCACCGCGCTGCGCACGCAGTCCATGCCGGTGTCGCCGCCGCCGAGCACGACCACGCGCTTGCCGTTGAGGTCGGGCAGGGCGATCTGGTCCTCCCAGCCGGCGATCGGTCGACCCTGCGGGTCATCGCCGCCGACGATGCGGCTGTTCTGCACCAGGAACGGCAGGGCCGGCAGCACCCCCTTCAGGTCCTGGCCCGGCAGGCCGCCGTCGGTGTAGCGGTAGGCCCCGGTGCCGACGAACACCGCGTCGTGGCTGTCCAGCAGCTGCTGCACGCTGATGTCGCGGCCGATCTCCACGCCCAGGCGGAACTGCACGCCCATCCCTTCGAGCACCTCGCGGCGACGATGGATGACGTCCTTGTCCAGCTTGAAGCTGGGGATGCCGAACTGCAGCAGGCCGCCGATCTGCTCGTAGCGGTCGTACACCACGGCGGTGATGCCGGCCCGGGCCAGGCGATCGGCACAGGCCAGACCCGCCGGACCGGCACCGATCACCGCCACGCTGTGGCCGGTGGGCTGCACGGCACCCAGGTCCGGACGCCAGCCACTGGCGAGTGCGGTATCGACGATGTACTTCTCCACCGCACCGATGGTCACCGCACCGAATTCCTCCAGGGTGCAGCTGCCTTCGCACAGGCGATCCTGCGGGCAGACCCGGCCGCACACTTCCGGCAGCGGATTGGTGCTGTGGCACAGCGTGGCGGCCTCGTGGATGCGGTTCTCCTGCACCAGCTGCAGCCACTGTGGAATGGCGTTGTGTACCGGGCATTTCCAGCTGCAGTAAGGGTTGCCGCAGTCCAGGCAGCGCCCGGCCTGGTACTGCGCATCCTCCTTGCCGAACTTTCCGTACAGCTCGCCCCAGTCGCCGGAGGTGCGCAGTTCAACCGGAATGCGCTGCGGCATGGTGCGGGGCAGATCGAGGAACTGGAAGGCGTGCTTGCGGCTCATGGCGGGCTCTGTGATTTCGATGGCCGGCCAGAGGCCGGCACTACTGCGGTGAGGGAGCAGGCGCGCGCCGGTTGCGGGCGGCGCGCCGGAGGCGCTTACGCCGCGCGTCGAAGGGTCTCGGTCAGCGATTCGATGCTGGCGGCCTTCGGTTTGACCAGCCAGAACTTGCCGATGTAATCGCGGAACTCGTCCAGGATCTGCTGCGCCCAGATGCTGCCGGTCAGTTCGCGATGGCGGCCGATCAGGCGGTGCAGGTGCTGGCGGTAGTTCTCGAAGCCTTCGGCGGATACGCGATGGATGTCGATCAGCTCGTGGTTGTAACGGTCCACGAAGTCGCGGTCCACATCCAGCACGTAGGCCAGCCCCCCGGTGAAGCCGGCACCGAAGTTCAGGCCGACCTTGCCCAGCACCAGCACCACGCCGTCGGTCATGTACTCGCAGCAATGATCGCCGGCGCCTTCCACGACCGCGAGCGCACCGGAATTGCGGACGGCGAAGCGCTCGCCGGCACGTCCGGCGGCGAACAGCTCGCCACCGGTGGCGCCATACAGGCAGGTGTTGCCGATGATCGCAGTGCTGCGCGCCTCGAACCGCGCGCCGCGCGGCGGACGTACCACCAGGCGGCCGCCGGCCATGCCTTTGCCGACGTAGTCGTTGGCTTCGCCCTCCACTTCCAGATGCAGGCCGCCGACATTGAAGGCGCCGAAGCTCTGTCCGGCGCTGCCACGGAAGCGCAGCTCCAGGGGGGCGTCGGCCATGCCCTGGTTGCCGTGCGCGCGTGCCACCGCGCCGGCCAGGCGGGTGCCGATGCTGCGGTCGGTGTTGTGGATCAGGAAGCGATGTTCGCCCCCCCTGCGCTGTTCGATCGCGTCCGCCAGCAGGCCATCCATCTGCGTGGCCAGGCTGTCCGGCGATTCGTACAGCCGCTGCGCCGCGCAGTGGCTGCCTTCGTAGCGCGCATCTGCCAGCAGGCGCGACAGGTCCACGCGCACGCCGTCGCGCGGTGCGGCCTCGATCTGCCGCAGCAGGTCGGTGCGGCCGACGATCTCCTCCAGCGAACGCGCGCCCAGGTACGACAGCCAGCCACGCACTTCCTCGGCCAGCAGGCGGAAGAAATTCTCCACGCGCTCGGGCTGGCCGGTGAAGTGGTTCTCGCGCAGGCGTTCGTCCTGGGTGGCCACGCCGGTGGCGCAGTTGTTGAGGTGGCAGATGCGCAGGTACTTGCAGCCCAGCACGATCATCGGCGCGGTGCCGAAGCCGAAGCTGTCCGCACCCAGCAGCGCGGCCTTGACCACGTCCAGGCCGGTCTTCAGGCCACCATCGGTCTGCAGCAGGGTGCGCCCGCGCAGGTCGTTGGCCAGCAGCGCCTGGTGCGCTTCGGCCACGCCCAGCTCCCACGGCACACCGGCGTAGCGGATCGAGCTGACCGGCGAGGCACCGGTGCCGCCGTCGTGGCCGGAGATGGTGATCAGGTCCGCGCCGGCCTTGACCACGCCGGCGGCGATGGTGCCGACGCCGGCATGGCTGACCAGCTTCACCGATACCAGCGCGGTCGGGTTGACCTGCTTGAGATCGTAGATGAGCTGCGCCAGGTCCTCGATGGAATAGATGTCGTGGTGCGGTGGCGGCGAGATCAGGCCGATGCCCGGCCGCGCGTAGCGCAGGCGGGCGATCAGCTCGTTGACCTTGTGCCCCGGCAGCTGGCCGCCTTCGCCGGGCTTGGCGCCCTGCGCGACCTTGATCTGCAGCACCTCGGCATTGACCAGATACTCGGCGGTGACACCGAAGCGACCCGACGCCACCTGCTTGATCTTGCTGCGCCGTGGGGTGCCGTAGCGGGCCGGGTCTTCGCCACCTTCGCCGGAATTGCTGCGGCCGCCGAGGCGGTTCATCGCGATGGCCAGCGCCTCATGTGCTTCCGGCGACAGCGCGCCGAGGCTGATCGCAGCGGTATCGAAGCGCGGGAACAGTTCGCTGGCCGGCGCCACCTCGTCCAGCGGCGTGGGTGCCGGCGCCGGCACCAGCTGAAGCAGGTCACGCAACGCCGATGGCGGCCGGGCATGCACGGCATCGCAGTACTGCTGCCAGGCGCGGGCATCACCACTGCGCGCCGCGCGCTGCAGGGTGGTGACCACGTCGGGGTTGTACATGTGGTACTCGCCGCCGTGCACGTACTTCAGCAGGCCGCCGACATCGACATCCTGCTGTGCATCCCAGGCCTGCGCGCACAGTTCGCGCGCATCGGCATCCAGCCGCGCGAAGCCGGCGCCGCCGATGCGCGAGGCGGTGTCGGGGAAGCACAGCGCGACCACTTCCGGCTCCAGGCCGATGATCTCGAACAGCTGCGCGCCGCGGTAGCTGGCCACGGTACAGATGCCCATCTTCGAGATGATTTTCGACAGGCCCTTGTAGACGCCCTTGCGGTAGCGGCGGCCGATCTGCGACTGCTCACCGCCCTTGCTGAGCTTGAGGATGCCGCGCCGGCCGAGGTCGAACAGGGTCTGGTAGGCAAGATACGGGTACACCGCAGTGGCCCCGAAGCCGAGCAGGCAGGCCATATGGTGCGGGTCGCGCGCAGTGCCGGTCTCGACGATCAGGTTGACGTCGCAGCGCAGCCCCAGCCGCGAGAGGTGATGATGCACCGCACTGGTGGCCAGCAGGGCGTGCACCATCGGTCGCCCGGCCACCGGATAGCGGTCGGACAGCAGCAGCATCACCATGCCTTCGCGTGCGGCGCGTTCGGCCTCCGCACAGATGCGCTCGATGCCGTTGCGCAGCCCTTCTTCCTCGCTGTAGGACAGGTCGAGCAGGCGGTTGGCCTGCAGGTACTGGTCCATCTTCAGCAGCTGGCGCAGCTTGCGTTGGCTGAGTACCGGCGAGTTGAGGATGACGTGGTTCACCGTCTCCGGGCCGGCATGGAAGATGTTGGTCTCCTTGCCGAGCTGGGTGGACAGGGACATGGCGCAGTCTTCGCGCAGCGGATCGATCGGCGGATTGGTGACCTGCGCGAATGCCTGCCGGAAGTAGTCGTACAGCGGCCGGCTGCGCTGGCTCAGTACCGCCATCGGCGTGTCATCGCCCATCGAGCCGGTGGCTTCCTGCTCGGTCTCGGCCAGCGGCCGCAGCACCTGCTCCACCTCCTCGCTGCTGAGCTGGTACAGCTTGTGGTAACTGCGCAGGGTGCCCTCGTCGAAGGGCTCCTCCACCAGCGAAGGATCGATCAGTTCGGTCTGCAGGTAGGTCACGCCCTGCTGCAGCCACTGCTTGTACGGTGCGCGGCCGCGGTTGATGCGGTCCACCGCGTCCGAATCGAGCAGGTCGCCGCGCTTGAGATCGATGGCCACCATTTCACCGGGGCCGAGCTTGCCCTTGCGTACCACGCGCTCGGTCGGCACTTCCCACACGCCCGCTTCGGAGGCGACCAGGAAGTGGCGGTCGGCGGTCAGCATCCAGCGCGCCGGGCGCAGGCCGTTGCGGTCCAGCGTACACACCGCATAGCGGCTGTCGCAGGCGACGATGCCGGCCGGGCCGTCCCAGGGCTCGCTGTTGAGGCCATGGAACTCGTAGAACGCGGCCAGATCCGGATCCTTGAACTCCAGCGACTGCGTCGCCGGTGGCACCAGGATGCGCAGCGCCTGGATCAATTCCATGCCGCCGGCGACCATCAGTTCCAGCATGTTGTCCAGGCTCTGCGAGTCCGAGCCATGCATGGAGATCACCGGATCGAACTCGGCGATGTCGAAGCGCGGTGTCTTCCACACCTTGCTGCGCGCCTGCGCCCAGCGACGGTTGCCCTCGATGGTGTTGATCTCGCCGTTGTGCGCGAGCAGGCGGAACGGATGTGCCAGCGGCCAGCGCGGCAGCGTGTTGGTGGAGAAGCGCTGGTGGAACACGATCGCGCTGGAGGCCAGCTCGCGCCGCTGCAGGTCCGGATAGAAGCGGCTGAGCTTGTCCGGCAGGACCATGCCCTTGTAGCTGATCGCATCCGGGGTGAGCGTGGTGACGTAGAAATCGCCATGGTCGCGCAGCTGCTGCTCGCTGCGACGGCGTGCGAGGTACAGCGCCAGGGCGAAGCCGGTGCCGTCCTGGCCGACACCGGCATCGACGAACACCTGCTCGATGCGCGGCAGCGTATCGCGCGCGAGCTGGCCGCAGACACTGTCGTCGATGGGAACCTCGCGCCAGCCCGCCACGCGGCAGCCTACCGCTTCAAGCTGCACCTGCAGCTGCGTCCGGCAGGCCTGCGCGGCGTCGGCGTCGTGCGGAAGGAACACCAGGCCCGCCGCGAAGCGGGTGGCCACGGTGATGCCCGCTTCGCTGGCCAGCAGTTTCAGGAATGCATCGGGGCGACGCAGCAGCAGCCCGCAGCCATCACCGGTGAGCCCGTCAGCGGCGACGCCGCCGCGATGGGTCATCCGCGAAAGCGCGGCGATGGCGGTATCCACCAGCAGGCGCGACGGCTGGTCGTCGAGCTGCGCGACCATGCCGAATCCACAGGCATCGCGCTCGGAGCGCGGGTCGTAAAGCCCTTGGCGGTTGCGGGGGGCCATCTCTACCTCGATGCGGAATGAAATGAGCGGGGACACTCAAGCCCGCCCAATCCCTGGAGCGCATCGTGAGGCCACCGGATGCCTCGAATAAAGCACAGGTTGCTGCAACGCCGCAATACACGGTTGCAGGTGCAACGGAAAGCGCCGGCGGTGATCCGCCGGCGCGGGCCGGGATCAGCCGCAGCGGACGCCGCTGACCACGTCCTTGGCGTCCACTTCGATGTTCAGCCGGTCGCCCAGGAACTCCATCGTGGTCGCGTCATCGGGGTGCAGCACGCGCACCTGCTGAGCACCGGCATCTTCCTGGGCCTGCTTGCCCAGCGCATCGGTGTAGGCCTGGCCGACCAGGCTCTGTACCTGGCTGGCGTCGCAGGTGCCCACCGGCGGTGCCTCGGTGGCCTTGCCGGCTTCATCGGCCGGTGCCTTGGCGGCTTCGGCGGCCTGCTGGGCGTGGGCCGTGGCCGAATCCTGTTCATCCAGCGCCGGCGCCTGGCAGGCGGACAAGGCCAGCACGGCCGGCAGCAGCAGGGCGGAGAGCGAACGGGCGCGAATCGGGAACGACATCATGACTCCGGAAGGGACTGTGAAAGCCGGAGCATAGCTGCGAACCCATCCTCACGTGTTTGTCTTGCGTTATTGACGCGGCCGCGTCATGTCGATCGCCACACTGCTGGCATGCCCACGTCCCCCACACCCGAGCGCGCGGCGGCGCGCGCGGCCGGCCTGCGCTACGTTGATGACACCCAACCGGGCTTCACCCGGCTGCGTGCAGGCAAAGGCTTCCGTTACCGTGATGCTGACGGCCACGCAGTGCGCGATGCGGCCACGCTGCAGCGTATCCGCGCATTGGCCATTCCCCCGGCTTACACCGCGGTATGGATCTGTGCGCATGCCAACGGCCACCTGCAGGCGACCGGCCGCGATGCGCGTGGCCGCAAGCAGTACCGTTATCACGCCGACTGGGCGAAGGTGCGCGATGCCGGCAAGTTCGATCGGATCATTGCGTTCGGCGAGGCACTGCCCACGCTGCGGCGGCGGCTGGCACGCGACCTGCGGCAGTCCGGATTTCCGCGGACCAAGGTGCTGGCCGTGGTGGTGGCGCTGCTGGCCGATACGCTGGTACGGATCGGCAACGAGACCTACGCCCGCGAGAACCGCTCGTTCGGGCTGACCACCCTGCGCAACCGCCACCTCGAGCTGCTTCGCGGCGGGCGGGTACGCATGCGGTTCCGGGGCAAGTCCGGCCAACTGCAGGAGGTGACGGTGGGCGACCGCCGCCTGGGCCAGATGGTGCGACGGTTGCAGCAGCTGCCGGGGCAGTCGTTGTTCCAGTACCGCGACGATGATGGCCAGGTGCAGCCGGTCGATTCCGGCGCAGTGAACGAGTACCTGCGCGACGTGATGGGTGAGGACTTCACCGCCAAGGATTTCCGTACCTGGGGCGGCACGGCGGCGGCGGTGCAGGCACTGGCTGCCACCGCGCTGCCCGAGCCTGCCAGCCAGCGCGCACTGGCCGCAGCACAGCGCGAGGTGGTCTGCCAGGTTGCCGCGCGTCTGGGCAACACCCCTGCGGTGTGCCGCAGGGCATACATCGATCCCTGTGTGTTCGCCGGCTGGGAGCGTGGCGAACTCACCGCGCTGGCGGGCCTGCGCGGCCCGCGCCAGTGGGAACAGGCCACGTTGCGTGTACTGCGGCGGGCACGCCGGCTCAGCCGCAGTAGATCGCCGTGATGTTGTTGGTGCGTCCCTTCTCGATGGTCAGGCGATCACCGCCTTCGCTGGCGGGCGGAACACGCGGACCGTCGTGGCGCAGCACCTGCACGTGCAGGCTGTCGCTGTCCACGCGTGCACGTTCAACGGTGGCCGCCGATGCTGCCAGGCCGACGGCGCCGCGCACCATGTCGCTGTGGCACTGGCCGGAAATCACGCCGTCGATCGGTTGAACCTGTGCGATTGGCGTGCTGCTGCATGCGGCGACGGCAAAGGTCAGTGCGGCTACGCTGAATGCGCGGATCATGATCCTGCTCCATGGTGATGAGGACGCCAGCGTGCCGCGCGCGGCGTGGTGGCGGCATGAACGGCGTGCACATGCGGGACACGGTGCATTCACCGTCGCCGACAGCGGCGATGGCCACACTGCATGTACTGGCACGCCACGGAGGTATGACATGGCCACCTGTGATGTATGCGGCAACGACTACGACAAGAGTTTCACCCTGCAGCAGGGCGGGCGCAGCGGCACGTTCGACTCGTTCGAATGCGCGATCCACGCCTTCGCGCCACGCTGTGCGCACTGCAACTGCGCCGTGATCGGTCACGGCGTCGAAGGCAACGGGCAGATCTTCTGCTGTGCGCACTGCGCTGGCCATGCCGGCGTACAGGGCGTGGCCGATCGCGCCTGAACCCACCCGATTCCCCACACCTGAAGGAGACCGCATGGCTACGAGCAAGAAGGTTCCCGCCCGCCGCAAGGCGTCGCCCAAAGTACGCAAGGGTACGAAGGCGGCTGCCGAGGGCAGCACCGCAGCAGCGGCAGAACGCCCCCGCGTGGTGAAGACGGCAACCCGCAAGGCCGCCGCCGGTGATCCACGTGCCGCCCGGGTTGCGGCCCGGCAGCGACGCCTGCAGGACCAGGAAAAGGCCAAGGATGCGCGTGCGGCGAAGAAGGCGACCAGGAAGAAGGCAACCCAGGCGGGCACGCGACGCCAGCCGGAGACCCTGCCCGCCCAGCACCTGGCCAAGCCGGGACATGAGCACGAACTTGACCTGGCCCCGCGCTTCCTGGCACCGGACTACGTCGGCAGCGGCAAGCTGCAGGGCATGCGCGCGATCGTCACCGGCGGCGATTCCGGGATCGGACGCGCCGTCGCTGTCCTGTTCGCGCGCGAGGGGGCGGACGTGGCGGTGCTGCACCTTGATGAGGCCGAGGATGCCGAGATCACCCGCCAGCATGTGGAGAGCGAGGGCGGACGCTGCGTGGTGATTGCGGGCGACGTGCGCGATCCGCGTTTCTGCAACAAGGCGGTGAAGCAGGTCGCCAAGGCCTTCGGGGGCGTCGACATCCTGGTCAACAACGCCGCCTTCCAGCTGCACTGCGAGCGCCTGGAGGACCTGGAGGACGAGCATCTGCAGGAGACGCTGCAGACCAATATCGGCGGCTACGTGCAGATGGCACGGGCCGTGCTGCCACACCTGGGCGAGGGCGCCAGCATCATCAACACGGGCTCGGAAACCGGCCTCTTCGGCAGCAAGGCGCTGATCGATTATTCGGCGACCAAGGGAGCGATCCACGCTTTCACCAAAGCCTTGGCCAGCCAGCTGCTGCCGCGTGGCATCCGGGTCAACTGCGTGGCCCCCGGCCCGGTGTGGACGCCGCTCAATCCTGCGGACAAGCAGGCCCCCGACGTGGCCGAGTTCGGCAAGGACAGTGACATGGGGCGCCCGGCACAGCCGGAGGAGCTGTCTCCGGCCTATGTGTTTCTGGCGTCACCGGCCTGTGCCAGCTACATCAGCGGGGTGATCCTGCCGGTGATGGGCGGCCCGCGGGGCTGACCGGGGGCGCATACAGATCGGCGATGCGCGGAATGAAGCGCTGCGGGTTGGAGCCGACCAGGTTGGTGAGCACCACCACGGCGATGCCGCGGTCAGGGTAGACGACGAAGGCCGAGCGCGCGCCACCGATGCCGGCGACCTGGCGGTCCGGCGCACCCTGCAGTACCGGCCAGCCGGCAGACCACGGGCCCGCCCTGCCATCGGCCAGCGGCTCGGCGGTCCACATCCGTGTGCGCCCGCCCTCGCGCAGCAGTCGCCCGTCCAGCAGTGCGACCAGCCAGCGCGCGGTGTCATCGGCGGTGGTAAGGATGCCGCCGCCGGACCACAGGCTGGGCGGCACGTCGTAGAACCAGTGCGACAGCCGTGGCGGAGTATCGGCGGCTTCGGTCGCGCGCGGGGCCAGGCTGTACATCGTGGCGGCGTCGGGGATCAGGTCGTAACTGTCGCCGAAGGTGGTGCGTTCCATGCCAGCGGCGCCGAACTGCCGGCTGGCCAGGAAGCGGTCGTAGGGCATGCCCGACTGCCGCGCGATGATCCGCGCCAGGAGCAGATAGTTGGTCTGGTTGTAGGCGAAACGCTGGCCAGGTGCTGCATCCATCGGCTGTGCGGTCACGGCCTGCCAGGCCTGTGCCTCGGTGCCTCCGCCCAGCAGCCCGCGCTCGTCAAGGATGTCCGGCAGGCCGGAGGTGTGGGCCAGCAGCTGACGTACGCGCACGGTCTGCCAGGCGGCCGGAAGTGCATCCAGATAGCGCGACAGCGGTGCATCCAGATCCAGCCGGCCCTGCTGTGCCAGCTGTGCGGCGGCGACGCCGGTAAAGGCCTTGGTGGCGGAGTTCAACGGGAATCGCGTGCTGCGTGTGGCGGGCACGCCGTTTTCCACGTTGGCCAAGCCGAACGCTTCGGACAGCACGATCTGGCCGTCCTTGACCACTGCGATCTGCAGGCCCGGAATGCGCTCGTCCTGCAATGTCTGGCGGATCAGGCGGCGAGCCTGTTCGTTCGCCGGCTCCGGGCTGGCTGACGCCGGCGAGAGGGGCAGAGCAGCAAGCAGCAGGAGCAGAAGGGGGAGCGATGGGCGGAACATGGGTTATTCCCGGCGGGATGTGCGGATGGGATGCAGCAGGCAGCAGGAGGGTTTAGATGCCGCCGTTGCGAATTTCGGGAGGGAGGACATTCCAGCGGGGCCGGCAGTCCACCCTGACTGCGTTGATGCCGATACTGACAGCGAACGGAGGATGCCTGCTGCCGGACTTGCTACAGTCTGTCCGCTGCACGCAACGCAGACCCATGCCCAGGAGGAAGGGCGGCGATGTCCGAACCGTACTCGGCTTTTCTCAGATTGAGCATGTCACGCGCAGATCTTGCGCGGTGGCTTGCGGCAGCACCGCCGGACGTGTCCCGCTGGTCGGACTGGCGCTCCATCGGCGGGCAGTGGAGTCTTCCCGGAGGCGGGGATCTTTCCGACCCGGATGCTTCGGGTCTGCAGACACTCATTTCAGACTGCAACGCGATGTTGGCGCGCCATCGGGACAACCGCGCGGCACTGGAGTTCGTGCTGGGATCGGCAGAGGCGGAGAACATCAGGATTGCGTCCTATGACCGCCAGGGAAGACACTTCGTTGCCGGGTCGTTGACCTATTCGGAGAGTCTCTACGACATCCTGTTCTTTCTGGCCCTGGGGCGCAGCGCAGCCGAGTTCCTGGCCACGGACGATGCCGGCCTGGTCGTTGTCCACGACTATCTGTGGGGCGAGGACGGCGAACGGAGAACGGTCGCCGCGCTTGGGCTTGCGGGAAACGGACACTCCGCATTCCTGGGGCCCGACGCCTCCGCTGCCGCCGCCCGCGAGTTCGACGAACGGGTCGAGGCAATGCTGGATGGACAGAATGATCCGGACTTCTTCCCGCGCGATCAGCTGCAGGATCTGCGGGACTGATCCCGCGTATCAGCTATTGTTGAAGGGCACATAGGGTGTAAACGGCCTGGAAGGATCGAAGTCCTTCTGGCCAGGGTACAGAAGGCAATAGAGCCTGCCTTCATGCACGACTGCCAACGGGTAACAGGCATCCTGCCTGCTCATTCCGCCTGCGCCGCATTCCTGGAGGCCTTCCAGCACCTCCATGGCGGTGCACTTTCCGGCCTTGCAGTCATGTTCCCGGATCGCGCTGAAGCCCTTTGAATAGAAGATCCGCGGTGCCCGATAGCCCTGCAGCGGTTGCAGGTGCTTGGCCAGGGCGGCGTAGGCCCTGTCCACTTCCTCCCGCTCACCCAGGTTGAACGTGGAAGGCGAGTCCGATGTGAAACTGAACTTCGCAGGATCCGTCTCGCACTCCCACGCATGTGAGGCGGGAATGTGCAGCACAAGCAATGCGAACGCACTGATCAAGGATCGGGGCATCATCACTCCTGGGCAGGTCTGCTGTTGCTCGATGGAGCCGCATGGGAACACGGGAAAGAGTGAACCAGCGCTTCCCGCGTCAGCGTCGATGCGTCTTCCTCGAGGCGGACGCGCGGAAGCGCCTTCAGGTGGCTGTACACGCGATCCACAAGCTCATGGGGCAGGACCGTGGCTCGTCCACACCATTGCCCGGCGCTGCTGTCGGCGACTGCCGCGATGTAACCCTGGGCCCAGGACAGCGCGCGAGCGCGGCACAGTGCGTCGCTGCACTCACGCCCCTCCTCGTTGCCTGTGATTCGCTCCAGCAGTGCGCGGCCACTGGAAAGTGCATTGCCTGCGTCTGCAGCATGCGCGGGCAGAGCGGCGGACAGGCACGCCGCAAGGAAGGAAGCTGTTGAAGGCCGCCGCAGCCAGCGGCCAACCGGAGTACGCATGCATGCGATTCCTGAAGATGGAGAAGAGAAGGCTCGTCGCCAGGGCCAACTCTATCGGATCGGCCTGCCCGACCGGGATGCACGCGCCCGGCGGAAGGGGGCGCCAGGAAACGCCGTGCACGGAGAGGAGACGGGGATGCTGCGCTTGCCCCCTACCGTTCGTCGGCCCATGACTTCCGGGGGGTTGACTACAGGTGTCGTCACGCCGACAGTGACGACACGTGTAGTCAAGGGAGCCTGTCATGCGCGGCAAAACCATCGGGGACCAGGAGCTGGCCCTGCTGCAGTACATCGATGAACATGCGCCGGCCAGTGTCGGCGAGGTCGCCAGCGGCTATGGCGAGGCGCGCGGGCTGGCCCGTTCCACCGTGCTGACGATGATGGAGCGGCTGCGCACCAAGGGGTACCTGCAGCGACGGCAGCACGAAGGCCTGTACCGCTACCAGGCCACCCGTGGCCCTGACAGCGTGCTGCAGGGTGCGGTGGCCCAGTTCGTCGACAACACCCTGCAGGGCTCGGTGTCGCCGTTCGTGGCCTATCTTTCGCAGCGCCAGCAGGTCAGCGACAACGAGCTGGCCGAGCTGGAAGCGCTGGTCGCCCAGCTCCAATCGCGTCGCCACGAGGGCTGAGCCATGGACACCACGATGCTGATCCCGATGCTGGAACGGCTGGGCTGGACCAGCCTGCAGACCGTGCTGCTGGTGGCGCTGGTGTATGCCGTGTGCCGGCTGATGCCGTCGCTGTCGGCCGCTACGCGTTGCCGGTTGTGGTGGCTGGTTTCGTTGCAGGCCGTGCTCGGCCTGGTGTGGAGCCAGCCGGTGCAGCTGCCCTGGTTGCCCGCGTCGCCGTCGGTGGCGATGACCGCTACCGATATCGCCGCCGATGTGGTCTATCCGCTGTCTGCGGAAGGCTCCGCGCAGCTGCTGGCCACGATGCCGGCAGAGGTCGTGGCGACGCCCGCAACAGCGTGGTGGGCGCTTGCACTGGCCGCGCTGTGGGCCTCCGGTGTGCTGCTGATGGCCTGGCGCACCCTGGCGGAGTGGCGGCGTTGCCGCGCGCTGCTGGCCGCCGCGCATCCCTGCGAGGACGCGGCGCTGGTGCAGGCGCTGCACCTGGCCGCCGACGCGCATGGACTTCGCCGCCCGCCGCGCCTGTGGATGAGCGCACAGATCGATGCGCCGCAGCTGGTCGGGCCGCTGCGCCCGGTGCTGCTGCTGCCGGCCGGCGCCACTGCACTGCAGGGCGACGCGCTGGACCTGGCATTGACCCATGAACTGCAGCACCTGCAGCGCCGTGACCTGCAGTGGGGATTGTTGCCGGCACTGGCGCAGCACCTGTTCTTCTTCCATCCGCTGCTGCGGCTGTCGGTGCGTGAGTACGCCCAGGCCCGGGAAGAAGCGGTGGATGAGGCGGTGGTGGGCCAGCATGGGGCCAGTCGCCACGCGTACGGGCGTCTGCTGCTGCAGCTGGGCGTTGCACCGCAGCCGCACCTGGGCGTGGCCAGTGCCGCGCCGGACACGACCAGCCTCAAGCGCCGGCTGCTTTCGCTGCAGCCGCGCAAGGCCTGCCCGCGCGTGCTCGCGGTTGCCCTGACGGCCGTGGTGCTGGTGGTGGGTGTGGCACCCATGCGACTGGTCGCAGCGCCGGTGCCGCCGGCGCCTCCCGCACCGCCGGCGGCCCCGAAGCCCCTGTCGCCGCCGCCGGCTCCGAAGGCACCGCCGGCGCCGGCAGCGTCGGCGCACCTGCCGGCCGTGCCGGTTCCCCCCGCGCCGCCGGCTGACGTGACCGGGCCGGACGATGTGACCGGACCCGACGATGCCGATGTGGGGGCCTTCGACGATGGGACCGACGTGGACGAGGACCATGACGGCATGACCTCTACCGGCACCTCCATCACCACCTACGGGACGTTGGATCTGGGCGAGTCGCCGCGCCAGGCCTATGTGCTGGTGGATGGGGATTCGACCTTCGCCAATGGCGGCATCGATGACGTGGCGCAGGCCCGCAGGCAGCTCGGCAAGGGACCGGCACTGTGGTTCCGCCAGGGTGACAAGCGCTACGTGGTGCGTGATCCGATGCTGGTGCAGTCACTGCAACGTGCCTATGCCGGCGCGGCGGAACTGGGCCGTCAGCAGGGCGAACTGGGACGCCAGCAGAGCGTGCTGGGTCGCCAGCAGGGCGAGCTCGGCCGGTTGCAGAGCGAACATGCACGCCAGATCGCGCAGGATGCGATGCGCACTGCGCGCAGTGCGATGGCTGCCCATGACATCAATCGTGAAGCGGCGGCCGAAGCGGCCAGGGCCGCGCGTGACTCGGTCGACGATGCAGCGCTCGCGCGGCAGGCCGCCGCTGAAGCGCGGCGCGCCCTTCAGGCTGCTCGTGATGACGAACGCCAGTCGGGGCGGAGCAGCGAGATGGGTCGGCTGGCCGGAGAGCAGGCCGCGCTGGCCAGCCGCCAGGCGGCGCTGGGCAGCCAGCAGGCCGCGCTCGGCGAACGCCAGGCACGCCTGCACGAGCGGGCCTCGCGACAGGCGCAGCAGGTGATCGCCCGTGCGCTGGCCAATGGCAAGGCCCAGCAGCTGTGAAGCGGCGGTAGCGCCGGGCCATGCCCGGCGTCAGCGGCTCAACCGCAGTTGGCGCGCACGATCCGGTTCTGCGCGTCGACCTCGATGGTGACCCGGTCCTCGCGGAAATCCATGGTCACCGCCATGCCGGGCTTCACCACCCGCGCCGTGCGTGCACCACTGGCTTGAACCACCTGCTTCACCGTGGCCTCGTCGGCGGTCCTGCCTGCCAGCCCCTCCAGCTTTTCCGGGTTGCATCGCTGCGGGCTTCCTGCGACATGCGGAGGCAGGGGTGCAGGATCGCTGCTGCTGCCACTGCCTGCACTGCCGCCCGCATGGCTGCAGGCGGCCAGCGGCAGGGTACAACCGAGCATCAACCAGAGACTGGAACGCATCGCGGATCCTCCACGCATCAGGAGCCGACAGTCTCATCGATCGGGGCTTCAGGGGGCGTCAATACCCGTTCGGCGAGCTGTTCGATGCGGCCCAGCAGCTGCGCCAGCACGGCGTCGTCGTAAGGCAGCCAGCGGCGTGGCCGCGCCGGCAGGTCCGGCAAGGCCAGCGTCTGCCCGGCAAGGCTGGCGCGGGCGGTGGCCAGGTGCAGCCTGTAGTGGCCGACCTGCACATGGCGGCGCTGGAAGGTCATCAGGTCACGCTGCGGATGAGCGGCCAGCAGATGCTCCAGGGTTCGCCCGCGCAAGCGGACCATGCGGGCCGGCGGCAGTGGCATGCCCTCGCCACCGCATGCGCAGGTACTGGCCAGCAGGTCGAGTTCGCGCAGCAGTTCGGACGCCACCACTGCGGGCAGCTCGCGCGCCTGCACCGGTTGCCACGCGTCGCGATGCTGCCGCTGGAACTGGACGCGGCCGCTGCGGATCTCACCGGCAAGGCCATGCGACAGCGGTGCTGACAGCTGCCAGCCGATCCGCCACGGGCCTTTGGCCAACATCAGCTGGCCGCTGTCATCGCCGTGCCAGCCTTGCCGACGGGCCAGCCCGGCCAACGCCGCCACCGTCAGCGTCAGCCCATTGAATGCAGCGGTATCGGCGGGTTCGCCGCGGGCGTCCAGGTAGTGTTCGCGGAACACCTGGCGGAGCGGTTGCCGGCAGCGCTGCTCGATCAGCCGCGCGCGCCAGGCGGCGCGCAGATGGGGTTGGCTGCGGGCGGGATGCCACAGGCGCAGGCGGTTGCGGCCCTGCAACGCGACCACGATGCCATGCGCATCGGCGAACGCCTCTGCGCCGTCCACCGGCATCGCATCGATCCAGTGCCCGCGCGCATCGGCGAGCTGCCAGACCAGGCCCTGCAGCAGGGTGGCCAATGCCGGTTGCCGGCACGCGTCGCGCCAGTCCTGCAGTGCCCACTCGCCGCCCAGCACGAACGTGGCCTCCAGGGCACGGGCCAGGCTGGCCAGTGAGCGCCTGCCGGCGGCAATGACCGGCAGGCGCAGCAGCAGTTGCGGGCGCTGTGCGAGGCGGCGTTCGGCGGCGGCCAGATGGCGGTCCAGCTTCCGCGCGATACCGGCATGGCGCACCTGCGACCGCGCCAGCGCCAGCGCGGCGATGGCCTCGGGGGTGGGCATCGCAGTGACCGCCTTGGCCAGCGCCACAGCCACCGATTGCGAGGGCAGGGTCCGGGCGGCGGTCGGGGCAACGCACACCGGTGGCAGCACCTGCGCCAGCAAGGGCCGCAGCCAGGGCGCATCGCATTCCAGTGCCGCGCGCGTGGCACGCCAGAGCACACCGGCTTCGGCGATGCTGAAGGCACGGTCAGCGATGTAGGGCGCCTGGCCACTGTGGATCGCCTGCAGGCGCTGCGCTGCCTGCTGCAATGCGTGCTCGGCGAACTGCAGGTAGGTGTCGTGTTCGCTCAGTGGCTGCAGATCGGCGGGTGCCGGATCGATGTCGGCCTCGGTGGGGTACAGCTCGGCGATGCGGGCATGGCGCAACAGGTCCTGCAACGGCCAGTGCGCCACCAGGCGCAGCTCATCACGCAGCAGCGGGTGCGCGCTGCAGGCGTCCAGCAGCGAGGCCAGCGTTCCGCTGCCGTCGGCACCGGCACAGCGCGCCAATGCCAGCAGCGACAGTGCATCGCTGCCGGCTTCGACGCTTGCCACGGCGTGAAGGCCGCAGTGCTGCAGCAATGCCAGCGCGGGCGCCTGCAGCCGCTCGTGGCCGGGCTCGGTGCAGCGCGCAAGCAGGGCCACGCCGTCGACCGGACGAAGCGCGCCCGACCGTGTACCGGTGCTGCGCCGGGACAAGCGCAGCAGTGCAGCGGCGCAGATCGCAACGGTAAGACGGGGCTGCCGCTGCGCGTCGGCGTCGAGAATGCGGTGCGCCCACTGGCGGGCGCTATCGGTGGGCGGCAGCCCGTCGCACCCCAGGGCCATCGGCAGCAGGCTGGCCAGTTGCCCGTCATCCAGCCGGGCCAGCAGCGCCGCCTGGTCCTCGCCATGGAATCCGGCCAGCGTACCGGCCGCCTCCGTGCCGGCCAGCAGGCCAGCAAGGGAGCGCAGCTGGGAGCCCGGGACCTGGGTGCTCATGGAACCTCCGTGTCGTGAGCCGCGCCAGTCTCCGGCGGGGCCGCCTGGGGGTCCAGCGGCAGGGCATCATTCTGCCAACCCCATCGCATTCAGTCATAAAGTCACACCGTCCGCGAACACACAGGACCCGGCTCAGGCCATGCCGGGTGGCGCCTGCAGGGCGAGCAGTTCGCGCTCCTGTGCTTCCTCGCGGACCAGCCGCTGCAGCAGCAGGGCCAGGGTCACCACGTCCTGGTGATTGTGATCGGCCACCCGGCGCAGGTTCACCGCGTCGCCGCCGCGCAGGAACCGCAGCCACGCGCCCGGTGCCTCCGATCCCGGCAGATCGTCTTCGCGGATCACGCGCAGAAGCTGGCGCTCGATGGTGGACAGCCTGCAGTTCTCCCAGGTGCCGCGATAGCGGCGGCGGGTGGGATACAGCAGGTCGACATGGTCCAGGGCACTGATCGGGTCGCGCTGGCGCGCCAGCCGGTAGCGCGCCTTCAGCAGGGGCGCATCGTAGCTGCGGCCGTTGTAGCTGCAGAACACCGTGGAGGGCTGCAGCCAGCCGGCGAAGGTGGCCAGCATCGCCTCTTCGGCAGCCATCGTCGATATCAGCAGCTGGCGGATGCGCAGGCCTTCGCCGCGCTGCGGGCAGGTGTACCAGTCGGCAGCACCGATCATGAAGGCGCGGGTACCGGTGCCGCCGGCCAGCCCGGTGGTCTCGGTATCGAAGAACAGCAGGTCGTGCGCGGCCACGTGCTCGTTCTCGCGCTGGGCGAACGCCAGCGACAGGGGAACCTTCGGAACCGGCTGCGGCTGCAGGGATTCGATCAGGAACAGGCCTGGCGCGATCTCCTCGCCGGGCAGCCGCCGGTCCTGTGCGGTCGCGTGCAGGGGCGCTGCGCTGCCGCGTGTGCGCAATCCCAGCAGGCGATGCAGGCTGCCGACGTGGGGCTGCCGCAACGGTGGCGTGGTGGGGGCGGGTGTCATGACGGCCGGGCCGGTCGGCTTGTGGCGGATCTCCTGTTCAACCCAGGCGAATACCGAGCGTTCGGCCGGTGGCTGCCGTGCATCATTGGCCGCTGCCGGGACGACCGCTGCGGGCGCCGCCGCCGTGACAGCCGGCGGCCCGGCCTTCGGGTCGCCCGCCTGCTTCCGCAGCAGACGCAGCTTGTCCAGGCTCAGGCTCACGGTGCCAGCAGCTCCACGGCGCCACGGGTGGCGGGCACCGCATCGGGCACGTGCTGGCAGGCGTCGGCATCGAACAGGTCCAGCACGCGCAATGCCAGTGCGCGCGGCGAGGTCTCGTCCTCCTCCTGCGCCGCCAGTACCGGGCCGACGCAGGCCGGACAGCCCGCCGTGCAGTCGCAGCGCTGCACGAGTTCGCGCGCGCGCTGCACCAGCTCCGCCTGGCGCTGCCACAGGGGTTCACTCAGGCCGACGCCACCCGGGAAGTTGTCGTACAGGTACACGGTCGGCACGAACACCTGCAGCAGCTCGACCGCGCCCGGATCGCCATCGCTGCCGCGCAGCTGGCCGCGGCCGCTCTGGTCGGCGACCGCGAACCATGCACCGTCGCCATTGCCGACCGACTTCTGCAGATCGCGTGCGTCGGCCATCACCGCTACCGTAGCGACGATGTGCAGCGCGTAGGCGGCACCCAGGAAGCCATCCAGCGCGTCCTGCCGGCTGGCGAACGCACGCAGCAACAGCGCCTGCGGGAGCTGCCACCACACTGCAGTGGTGTGCAGTTCCTGGTCGGGCAGGTTGACCGGGCCGTAGCCGATGTTCTCGTGGGTGTAGTACCGGATCTTCTTGTAGCCGGCCACGCGGCGCACCACGTGCACCTCGCCGTGGTGCGAATCGCCGCGCCCGGCCACGCCGCCGTCGAAACGATCCAGCACCTTGAGCTTGGTGAAGTCGATGCTGTCGGTGTAGTAGTCCACGTGGGTGCGGGTGACGTAGGCCTTGCGCCCCTCCCAGTCCAGCGTCTCCACCTGGTACGGCGTGGACTGCACCATGTGGATGGCGCCCTCGTACAGGGTCAGCGCGGCGGCGGAGTAATCGACCTCGGCGATGATCTGCTGGCGGCCGTCGCTGCGGTCGACCACCACGAAGTTGCCGTCGGCCACCGCGCGCAGGCTCACCGCGTTGGCCGGATAGCTGTCGGCGATCCACTCCCAGCGCTCGCCCTCGCGATGGACCACGTCGGTCTCGGCCAGGGCTTCCAGGAACACCTCCGGATCGATCGGGCCGAAGCCATCGCCGACCCGGAACGGCAGCTCGAAGGCCGCGCAGCGGATGTGGTCGAACAGGATCAGTGGCTGGTCCGGGGCGATGCGCGCATGTTCGGGCGAGGCTTCGGCGAAGAAGTCCGGATGGCGTACCACGTACTGGTCCAGCGGCTGCGAACTGGCCACCATCACGCCCAGCGCGGGCTGCTGGCGGCGTCCGGCGCGGCCGAAACGCTGCCAGGTGGCGGCCACGCTGCCCGGATAGCCGTTGAGGATCACCACGTCCAGGCTGCCGATATCCACGCCCAGCTCCAGCGCCGAGGTGCTGACGATGCCATCGATGCTGCCCGCGCGCATGGCGCGTTCGGTCTCGCGACGCTCGGTGGGCAGGTAACCGCCGCGATAGGCGCGGATGCGCGGTGGCTTGCGCGGATCGTGGTCGAAGATGTCCTTCAGGTACTTGGTGAGCACTTCGACCATCAGCCGCGTCTGCGCGAACACCAGGGTCTTGAGGCCGGACTTGATCGCGATGCGGGCGATGCGGTTGCTCTGCGAACGCGCCGATGCACGCAGGCCCAGGTCCGGGTTGATGACCGGCGGGTTCCACAACAGCACCTGCTTCGGTCCGCTGGGCGCACCGGACTCGGTGATGGCGGTGACCGGTGCTTCGATCAGGGCCTCGGCATGGGCCTGCGGATTGCCGATGGTGGCCGAGCACAGGATGAACTGGGGTTGCACGCCATAGAACGCACAGATGCGCTTGAGCCGGCGCAGTACGTTGGTGACATGGCTGCCGAACACGCCGCGGTAGGTATGCACTTCGTCGATGACGATGTAGCGCAGGTTCTCGAAGAACTGCGCCCACTTGGTGTGATGCGGCAGGATCGCCTGGTGCAGCATGTCGGGATTGGATACCACGATGTCGCCATGCAGGCGGATCGCCTGCCGTGCGTCCCCGGGCGTG
This sequence comes from Stenotrophomonas sp. GD04145, assembly GCF_029835135.1. NCBI lineage: Bacteria > Pseudomonadati > Pseudomonadota > Gammaproteobacteria > Lysobacterales > Lysobacteraceae > Stenotrophomonas > Stenotrophomonas sp. GD04145. The sequence continues at coordinate 53,163 of NZ_JAODZG010000008.1, forward strand.
TCGCCATCGAAGGTGAACGCCTTCACCCCGAGATCGCCGGCGCGGTTGAGCTCCAGCAGTTCGGCCACCTGGTCCTGCGCCAGCGCCTTGGTGGGGAACAGGTACAGCGCCTTGGCGTTGTCCTGCATGGCCGCGCTGACCACCGGCAGGGTGTAGCACAGCGACTTGCCGCTGGCGGTCGGGGTAACGATGGCCACATGCTCGCCGCGCTGGCTGGCCTCCCAGGCCTCGGCCTGGTGGCTGTACAGCTGTTCGATGCCACGTGCCTTCAATGCGGCGGCAAGGGCCGGCGGTACCGATTCCGGAATGGGCGCATATCGGCCCTCGCGGCCGGGGATGGCAAAGCTGCCGGTGATGCGGTCGTGGTAGCGGCGCTGCAGGCGCGCGCTGAGCAGGGCACCGTCGCGGGCGGGCAGACCGTCGCGGGTCGCGAGTTGCTGCTCCGCGTCGGCGGTGCGCTTGGCGAGTTCGTAGGCCATGGGTGCACGGATTCCAGGGGGGCACATGGCACCACAGATGGGTCTCAGGATGTGAGACCCCGCAGCGGGACGGAGTGAACCGTTCAGTGCGCGGGCGGCAGCCGGACGTCGAATCCAGTGAAACGCCTGCCGCGTGCGCCGGAACAACGGGCTGGCCCGCCTCGAACAATGACAGGTGCACCTCGCGGGCGCAGACGTGCAGTCCACTTCAGCGCGGGCTGAACAGCGCGCGCCGTTCCAACGAAATCTGAAGCCGCCATCCGTATCCTCAGGCGAAGGACGCAACCAACAGGGGCGGTAGGGGTGGCACGACGAGCAACGCAGGGAGCACTTCTGGCCGGCCTGGTGCTGGCCGGTACCGCGCAGGCGCAGCAGGCGCCGTCACCCGTGTCGGTGGTGCCCGAACCCGGGCAGACCGTCGCCGCACCGCCGGAGCCTGTCGCGACCACCGAGGGCACGCCCGCGCAGGGCAACGTCACCACCCTCGGCGAAGTGCGCGCGCTGAAGCCTGAAGACGATCAGCCACTGGATCTGTACCGCTTCAGGAACCCGGTGAAGATCGAGAACAACCGCTTCAGCCGCAACTGGAGTGAACCGCCGACGCCCGAGCAGGTGAGCATGGCCGGCGGCTACGTGATGATGGGCGTGGTCAAGGGCTTGCTGGCGGCGGGCAAGGGCTTGAACAAGATCACCGGGGGGCCGGATCAGATCCAGTCCGCCATCGCCCGGCCACCGCCGGAACTGAGCGCGGAACAGCAGCGTCGCGCGCTGCAGTTCTGTGCGCAGCAGGAGGGTTGCGGTGGTGCACCGCCGCTGAAGTGAGCGAAGGATGGGGGGAAGCTATGCCGTACGGGCAACGCCGGGCGGCCGCCGTTCCAGCCACCACAGCAGCGACGCACACAGCACGAAGGCCAGCCACCATGGCCAGCGTGATCCCGGCACGGGCTGTGTCGCCTGTGCCTTGACCGGTGCGGAGGTGGCCAGGGCCTGCGCCGTCGCATCGATCATTCCCTGCCGGTGCAGCGCCGCCGCATCCGTCCTGTCGAACACATAGCGCCAGTAGGAGCGCTCGCCCTGCTGCAGCCGGTGCCAACCGGCCTCGCGTGGCCACCAGCCGGCACAGCGTGCGCTGCCGGTGCCGCCGTCCACGATCAGCGCCACCGACGCGCCCCGTGTGTCGAACACCTGCAACGGCGCCTGCACATCGCACAGGGCCTGTCGTTCCCCGGCCCACGCGATCGGCTGCGGCGACCACGGCGCGGTGCTGCCGCCCTGCGCGCGCGCCAGGGTGCCGACCACATCGCTCCACAGCTCGCCATGGCGATCGTCGCGGCCGGCCAGCACCCAGCGCCACGTGTCGGTCAGCGGCAGCAGGCCGATGCGGCCCTTGCCGGCATCGCGCCAGCCTCCGATGGCAGCGCCGCTGCGGTCGTGCAGCAGTGCGGTGGTGGCAGGCACCTGCAGCGCAAGCTGTTCCAGGGTGGGCAGCGCGGCGGCATGCGAATCACGATCAGCCTCTTCGCCATCGCGGGTGGGCAGCGTGCCCGACGCCAGCGGACCGCGTCGGGCTGCCAGCATCGCGCTGTCACCATCGCCGGGCAGCGTGACGCTCCGGCTGGCGCCATCGCCCTGCACGGGCAGGCCGAGCTCACGCAGGCGTTGCCGCGCACCGGCCGATGGCACGCCGGCACTGCGGACCAGCACACCCAGGCCCTCGTGGATGGCCTGGCGCACCGCTGCGAGCTGGCCACTCCCCAGCGTGGCCAGGCTGCGCTCGTCCAGCAGCAGCAGGTCGGTGCGTGCCAACGATGCCGCGTCCAGACCGACCTGACCTTCGCTGATGCTGAGGCCGGCGCCGGTGTCGGCCTGCATCTGCACGTCGATGCCGGCATCGGTGGCCCAGCGTCGCAGGTATTTCAGTTCGGGTCCCGGCGTGCCGGCGCGGATCTGCAGGCGGACCCGCGTGGCCGGCAGGGTCTGCTGGGGTACCGGAACGGTATCGACGACATGGCCTTCGCCATCCAGCAGGCGCAGGCGGAACACGCTGCGGCCTTCGGCACGGGCCACGCCACTCAGTCGTACCCGTCCGTCCTCGGTCAGCGGGGCGCGGTCGATGACCGTGTCAGCCGGGTCCAGCAGCTCAGCCTGTGCGCGGGGGACGCCGCGGGCCTGCGCCTGCACGTCGAAGCGCGCGCCAGGGGCGACATCCGCGGGCAGCTGCAGCGCGGTCCAGCCGCGAGGGGCGGGCGGTGCCTGCCAATGGACCTGCGCGGGCAGCGTGGCGTCGCGGTCGCGTGCCTCCAGGCCGGCGCCGACCAGGGTCAGCCGCGTCGAGGGATGCTGGCGCAGCGCCGTCGCCAGGTCCGGCACACGCGTCGCGCCCGGCACCTGGGCGGCTTCGGGCAACAGGAGGAGCGGTCCCTCGCTTGCCGGCTGCGCGCTGGCCCTTCCGGCATCGGCACCCAGCACCACCAGGCCCGCAGCGGGCTGCTGCCGTGCGGGCGGCAGCAGGCATGCGTACAGCAGTGCAGCGGCGATGACCTGCAGGCCGAGCACGGCCAACAGCGGGCCACGCGGTCGCACCGGTGCGCGCAGCTGGCGCGCGCTGGCGACGAGTACGATCAGCAGCAGGACAAGCGCGATCCACAGAGCCGGTGCCGACAGGTTCATGGCTGCGCCTCCAGTGCATCCAGGTATCGCTGCCCCATCGCATCGGCCGCGCTGCGACGTGTGGCCTGCGGCACGGGGCGCTGCAGCGCCCTCCACAGCTGTGCCCGCAGGCGCTGCCGGCAGTCGGCACAGCCCGGTTCGATGCGCAGCTGTTCGATGGCGGCCGCCAGGTCGAGCGCATCGGGCAGGTAGGCCGCATTGCGCTGCTGCCAGCCCGCCAGCGCGTCCAGATCCGGCGTGCCGTCGCCGTCGCCCAGTCGCTGCCAGGCCTCGACGATGGCCGGGTCCGGTGCCGTGCGTGCCGTCAGTGGCAGCTGTCGGCTGGCCAGCCCGGCGCGGTCACCGCCCAGGCGCCGGCCCTCATCGATGGGCGGTAGTTCCGGGCCGACGCGGGCCAGGTAGATGCGTTCGGCCTGCTGAACCTGCTTGATGAATCCCAGTGCCTTGTAGGCGTACGGCAGCGCCTGCTCCGGGCGCCCCTGGCGCAGCTCGCCTTCGGAGGCCCACATCTGGTCGAGTGCCGCCTTCAACGTCGCGCGGGTCTGCGGATCGAGCAGGGTCGCCGCCTCGGCGTGGTCGTGCGTGTGGCCATACTCGGTCAGCACGTCCGTGGCGCTGCCGAACACCGGTGGCGTCTCGGCGTTGCCTGCGTTGCCGCCGTGGTCGTGGCCATGCGCGTCGTGGTCGCCGGCCTGCGGCTGCGCCGCGTGGTCGTGATCATGGTCGTGATCGTCGTCATGATCGTCTGCGGGAGGGGTGTCACTGGTCGGCAGATCGCTGGTTGGCGGCGGCTTCGGTGCGCCTTCGCTCTCTTCGCCAAGGAACTGGCCGTAGCGCAGGCGCAGGATGCGCTGGTCGACGCCGATGGCGTCGCTGCGCTTGACGAAGTCATCGGCGGCCAGGCTGCGCCGCTGGCGGATCAACGCCTCCGCATCGAGGATGATCTGCCGTTGGCTGCGGAAGTAGGCCGGCAGGGTCTTCTTGATGCGGCCTTCCAGCTCGGCGCCCAGCACCGCCTCGCTGCTGGGCAGGCGCAGGATCACGCTGCTGCTGCGGCCGGTCTGGGGTGTCGGGGCATGGTTGTCGCGCACTTCCAGCTGGGCGATCACATCGTTGCCGGGCTGCGCTCCCAGTGCGCCCAGATCCAGCGTGTGAGCGAACCGTCGCGCCGTTGCTTCGCCACTGCCGGTGAGCGTCACGCTGCGCTGGACGAAGGTGATGTTCTCGCCGCTGCCCTGGGTGAGGGTGATCGACAGGCGGGCCTGCGTGGCCACGCCGTGATCGTCGCTGGCCTCGAAGCGCAGTGCCCACTGGCGCTGCCCGGGCGTGCCCAGTACCAGGCTGGCAGCGGGCTCCAGCACGCGTACGGTCGGGGCACGGTCCGCCACCACGTCCAGGCGATACAGGCGTGTCGTGGCCAGTGCCGGTTCGCTGACCACGCGGTACAGCACCGGTGCACGGGCCACATCCTGCGCCTGCCAGTGGCCGTCGCGCTCGCTCAGCGGCACGCGCCGGCCATCGTGGAACTGCAGCCATGCGCTGCGAGGCGCACGATCAAAGCGCAGCGACCAGGACAAGCGGCTGTCGGCGGCGACCTTGGCATCGAGTGCGTTCTGGTTACGGGGTGGTTGACCCGTATAGGCCGGAGCCTCGATGCGCAGGCGGGTGGACTGCAGCTGCAACGGGCCCGCAACTGCCGGGGCAGCGGGGCGCGACGAGGACACGCCCGGCATGGACGGACCGGACCGTGGCCAGCCCAACGCAAGCAGTGCGACGGCGATCCCCCCGACCCAGCACAGCAGCAACGCGCCGCGCGGCCAGCGCGGACGCAGTTCCGGCATGGCGCGTTCGAGCGCGGCCTGCACATGGTCGCGCTGGCGCTGCTGCAGCGGATTGAGTGCGGCAGGATCGGCGAACAGGAGGTCGGCGCTGTCTTCGCTGGCCCCGCTGCCGTCAAGCCGGCGCTGCACCCAGCGGCGATCCAGGCGGCGGGCACGGACCGTGGCCAGCACCGTGCAGGCGAGCAGAGTGGCCGTCGCAACGATGCAGGCGATATCGAAACCGCCCAGGCGCAGTGCAAGCGTGGTCGCGGCCAGCGCCCACGGCAGTCCCAGCAGCAGAGTGATGGCGCCGCTACGGCGCCGTGCGCGCTGCCAGGCGCGTTGCAGCATCGTCATGCGGGCAGCCTCCGCCGCGCGCTGCTGGCCATCCAGCGCTCCAGTGCAAACAACAACACGATGGCCAGCAGCAGCCAGGCGGTGGGCTCACGCACGGCAGGCGTGGCAGCTGGCAGGGCGACCTGGCGCGGTGCGTGATCCTGCGCATCGCCTGAGCGCGGCGGCGGCGCGGGTTGCAACGCCTGCAGCAGGGTGTGCGGCAGGCGGGCATCGCGCAGCGCGGCATTGCCTGCGGCGTTCCATTCGCCGGGCAGGAACAGCAGGCGGCCGTGGCCAACGCGCTGCTGCCACAGCAGCGTGGCGCCTTCGGCGTCGCGCAGCAGCGCGCGTGCATCCGCTGCTGGCCGGGCGGCGGTCAGCACGCTGCCACCGTCCTGCAGCCATGCCTGCCAGTGAGCGGGCAGCGCATCGGCGCGGCTCCAGACACCGACTTCACCCGAAGCGGGCAGCGCATCCGCAGGCAAGGCGGGCGCGGGTGATCGGGTGCCCCATGCGCGCTGCAGCGCAGCCAGCCAGCGATGTGCCGCGGCCGGGGCATCAGCGTGCATTCGCAGTTGCGGCAGCGGGGTGGGCGCGGCCGTTGCGGCGGTCGCACGGGGATGTGTCTGCCATTGCACCGCCCGCGAGAGCTGCAGGCGCATGCCGTCGAGGCCGGGCAGCGGATCGGGCACGTGCACGGTCAGCGCGGTGCCGGCCGGCAGCTGCGCATCCAGTTCGCGCAGCAGGCTGGGCAGGGCCACATCCGTGGCCGGTGGTGGCTGGTCGATGGTGGGGAATCCGGGCGCAAGCCAGCGCCAGTTGTCGTCGCCGGCAGGAGCGCCGGCATGCAGCGCGGTCGCATCCAGACCGGGTGCGACGACCGTCCATGCGCCGGTAGCCGGCGCCGGTCCGGTCAATGCCGGCCGCGCCAGCAGCACGGCCAGCGCGGCAAGCAGCAGCAACCGCGCCAGCAGCAGCGGCCAGTCATCGAAGCGGATGCGCTGGCGCGGGCGGATCCGTGCACGCAGCCAGCGCAGCGCGGCGAAGTCCAGCGGCGTGTAGGGATGGCGACGCGCGAGATGGATCAGCAGCGGCAGCAGCCACGCCGCCAGTGCGGCCAGCCCGAGCGGAAACAGCAGGCTCACGCGCCGCCCCCGCGGCCGAACAGCGCCTGCAGCGGCTGGTCCACCGGTTGATCGAGCCAGCCGGTGGTACTGGCGATGCCACTGGCCTGCAGCCGCAGGTGCAGTGCTGTGTGTGCAGCGGTGAAACGCTGCAGGTAGTCGGCGCGGATCGCCGCGCCATCGCCGAGCAGTTCCTCGCCGGTTTCAGGGTCGCGGAACCGATGGCCGGCATCGAACGGGAAGTCGCGCTCGTCGGCGGTCAGCACCTGCAGCAGCAGTACCTCGCGGCGTGCACTGGCCAGCTGCTCCAGCAGCACGATGCCGGCGTCATCAAAGCCATCGCCGATGGCCAGCAGCAGGTCGCCCGGGCGAACGCGCTCCCACAGCGGGCGCAGCGTGTCACGGGCGGGCCAGCCGCCTCGTGGCTGCAGGGCACGCAGTTGCAGGTGCACGCGGTCGCGCTGGCGTGCGCCCTGCGCTGCGGGTACCAGCTGCAGGCCGTCGCCGGTGACGGTCAGCAGGCCGAAATGATCGCCCTGCTGCAGTGCCAGCTCGCAGACACAGGCGGCCAGCATGCGCATGTGATCCAGGCGGCTGCGTGCCGGCGCCCCACGGTCGGACTGGCCGGCCGATGCGGTGGCATCGAGCAGCAGCCATACCGTGATCGGGCTTTCGCGCTCCGACTCGCGCACGAAGAAGCGGTCCGAGCGCGCGTACAGTTTCCAGTCGATCTGGCGCAGTTCATCGCCGGGTTCGTAGGCGCGGTACTGGGCGAATTCCAGGCCGGCGCCACGACTGCGGCTCGCGTGCTGGCCGATGCCGCTCGCGCCGCTGGCCAGACGTGGCCGCAACCGCAGCGCGCGCAGGCGCGCTCGCAGTTCGGGAGGCAGGACCAGCGTGCCAGCACTCACGCGTGGATCACCCGGGGAACGGCACGGCGTGCAGCAGAGCGGCGACCACGTCGTCGGCGCGCTTCTGTTCGGCTTCGGCGGCGAACGACAGCAGCAGGCGGTGGCGCATCACCGGTGCAGCCAGGGCCTGCACGTCCTCGCGGGTGGCGGCGAAGCGGCCCTGCAGCAACGCGCGCGCCTTGGCCGCGAGCACCAGCGATTGCCCGGCGCGTGGTCCCGCACCCCACTTCACCCACTGGTTGATCGCCGCGGGCGCTTCCGGGCCGGGTCGGCTGGCACGCACCAGCCGCGTGATCCAGGCCAGCACATCGGGGCTGACGTGCACCTGGCGCACTGCCGCCTGCAGGGCGATGACCGCAGCGGCGTCCATCACCTTCGGCACCGCCGCGCCGGCACCGCCGGTGGTCTGTTCCAGGATCTGGCGCTCCTCGGCCTCGCTGGGGTAATCGACCAGGACGTGCAGCAGGAAGCGGTCCAGCTGGGCCTCCGGCAGCGGATAGGTACCGGCCTGTTCGATCGGATTCTGCGTGGCCAGCACGAAGAACGGCGCGGGCAGCGCATAGGTGGTGCCGGCATAGCTGACGGTGCGTTCCTGCATGGCTTCCAGCAGCGCGGCCTGGGTCTTGGGCGGCGTGCGGTTGAGCTCATCCGCCAGCAGCAGATTGGTGAAGACCGGCCCCTGCTGGAAGCGGAAATGACGATGGCCGGTGCCGTGGTCTTCCTCCAGCAGCTCGGTACCCAGAATGTCGCTGGGCATCAGGTCCGGCGTGAACTGCACGCGTCGGAACTGCAGCTCCAGCGCCTGCCCCAGCGAACGCACCAGCAGGGTCTTGCCCAGGCCGGGCGCGCCTTCCAGCAGGCAGTGGCCGCCGGCCAGCAGTCCGATCAGCAGCTGCTCGACCACCGTGTGCTGGCCGACCACGGCACGGGCCAGGGCGGCGCGCAGATCGTGCAGGCGCGGCAGCAGGGAATCGAGATCAGGGCGGGTCATGGGGGGGGCTCTCACTCAATTGTTCAATGCGTACATCACGATGTTGACGCCGAAGCGCGTGTTGTCCTCGGCCAGGAAGCGCTTGTTGCGCCAGTCGTAATCCCACTCGCAGCCATAATCCTTGTTGCTGTACAGCACGCCCAGGCGGCCATCGACCTCGATGCCCTTCAGATAGTCGTGTACCAGATCGTCGCCCCAGCCGTTCAACTCGAAGCTGGTGGCCGGTGGTCCATCGGGGAAGCGGAAGAAGCTGCGGTACAGCGCGTGGCTGTTGGGCAGCTTCTGCAGCGCCCTGGGCCCGAACAGGCGGCCCATCTGCGCCTCGAAGGAGGTTGCGAACAGGCCATCGATGTCATGGTTGCAGTCATCGACGAAGACGAAGCCTCCGTTGCGCACGTAGCGGACGAAGTTCTGCCGCTCGGCCGCGTTGAATTCCACCAGCGTGTGCCCGGCCAGGTAGCAGAAGGGCGCTTCCAGCATGCGTGGGTCGGCCAGTGCCACCACGTGTTCCTGCGGGTCCACGCGCAGCGAGGTGTAGTCGATCAGCGAAGTGATCAGGTTGGACGGCATGCGCGCGTCCACGTCCCAGTCGCCCGAGTCGTACTGCAGGCGGGTGAACCAGAAGTCGTAGCGCGAACTGCGCGGGCCTGCCTGTGCCCAGGCCGGAAGCGCGGCCGCCGAAGCGGCAGCAGCCAACCAGCGCAGGCAGGCCCGGCGATCCATCAGACGGCGTCGGACAACGAGGTGAAGGTGAAATCGCGCAGCTTCATCGGCGGGATCATCATCACGAAGCTCGACTCGTCGCCGGCCACGCGCACCGGCTTGCCCAGCTCTTCGATGTTGTTGAGCATGATCACCGGCGATTCGTTGAAGCGGAAGTTCTTCACCGGGTGCTTGATCTGGCCGTTCTCGATGTAGAAGGTGCCGTCACGGGTCAGGCCGGTCAGCAGCACGGTCTGCGGATCGACCATGCGGATGTACCAGGTGCGGGTGACCAGGATGCCCTTCTGGGTGCCACGCACCAGCTCGGCGGTGCTCTTCTCGCCACCGCTCATCAGCAGGTTGCCCGGCGTGGCCTTGGCGGTCTTGCCCTGCTTCTGCGCCCAGAAGCGCGAGTAGTCCAGGTTGGCCACCTTGCCGTTCTCGATGATGGCCAGGCGCTCGCGCGGCATGCCCTCGTTGTCCCACGGCAGCACCGGCGCTTCCGGGTGCCACGGATCGGCATACATGTTCACGCGTGGGTCGTAGACCTGCTCACCGAGCTTGTTGCCGCCGCCCTTCTTCGACAGGAAGCTGCGGCCTTCGTCGGCCGAGCGCGCACTGAAGAAATTCATCATGAAGCTGATCAGGCCTGCGGCCGCGGCCGGCTCCAGGATGACCGTGTACTTGCCCGGCTCCAGCGCCTTGGCTTCGGCCGATTCGGTGGCCTTGCGCATGGCGATGCGGACATCCTGGTCGGCCTTGAAGTCCGCCGCGTCCTTCAGGTTGCGGCCGACCCAGCCCGATCCGCGGCCGTCCTCGGTACGCACGGTGCAGGTGTAGTCGAAGTTGGTGGTGCGCTGGTAACCGAAGTTGCCGTTGCTGTTGGCAGTGGCGTAGAAGCCCTGGCCATCTTCAAGGAAGCCTGCGGCAATCAGTCCGTTGCCACGGCAGGGCGCGATCGAATCGGCGGCCACCTTGGCGCGGAATGCCGGATCGATGGCGGCGGTGGACTCGCTGAAGGTCGGGCTCGGCCGGTAGGTCTGCTTGCCGATGGCGGGCATGAACTCCGGGTTCTCCGGTGCCAGGCGGGCCAGATCCTCGGCGCGGCGCACCACGCGTTCCAGTGCGGCGTCGTCGAACTCGTTGATCGAGGCGGTGCCCACGCGCTTGCCGAAGGCCACGGTAACGGCCAGTTCGGTGTTGTCCACGATGCCGCTGGTGGAGACGTTGTTCAGGGCGAAACGGATGTTGCCGGCGATCGATCCCGCCAGCACGGCGGTGCATTCATCGGCCTTGGACAGGGCGATGACCTTGTCGAGGATGGCCTTGGCCTGGGCTTCGGTGAAGATACTCATGGTGTAAGGGCTCCTGACCGGTCAGCCGAGGCTGCGTGCGGTGTTGATGACATTGATGCCGTTGAAGCGTGCGGTCGACGAGCCGTGCGAAACCGCCGAGACCTGGCCCGGCTGGCCCTTGCCGTCGAAGAACGAGCCGCCCAGGCGGTAATCGCGTTCGTCGGCCACGGCGGTGCAGGCGTTCCAGAACTCCGGCGTGCGGATCTGGTAGGCCACGTCCTCCAGCATGCGGGTGATCTGGCCGTTCTTGATCTCGTAGAACAGCTGGCCGCCGAACTGGGCGTTGTAGCGCTGCTGGTCGATCGAGAACGAGCCGTCGCCGATGATGTAGATGCCGTTCTCCACGTCCTTGATCAGGTCCGGCACGCTCAGCGGCGTCTTTCCCGGTGCCATCGACACGTTGGCCATGCGCTGGAACTGCACGCTGGACCACGAGTCGGCATAGCAGCAGCCATCGGACTCGGTCTTGCCGAGGATGTGGGCCTGGTCGCGGATGGTCTGGTAGTCGACCAGCTTGCCGTTGCTGATCAGGTCCCAGCGCTTGCACTTCACGCCTTCATCGTCGTACGCGACCGCGCCGAGGCTGCCCGGCTGGGTCTTGTCGGCGAACACGTTCACCAGCTCGCTGCCGTACTGGAAGCGCTGCTCGCGCTTGTCCAGGGTGGCGAAGCTGGTGCCGGCGTAGTTGGCCTCGTAGCCGAGCACGCGGTCCAGCTCCAGCGGATGGCCGATCGACTCGTGGATGGTCAGCCAGGTGTGCGACGGGTCCAGCACCAGGTCGTACTTGCCCGGCTTCACCGACGGCGCCTTCAGTTTCTCCTGCGCCTGCTTGGCGGCCGCGATGGCGTCCTCCTTCATGTCGTAGGAGGAACTGTAGTTGACCACGCCGTTGGGGCTGACGACCTTGCCGGCGGCGGCGCCGTCCAGATACTCGTAGCCCAGGCCCATCGGCGCAGACAGGCCTTCGCGGGTGCGGAACTTGCCACTGGTCTTGTCGATGGCGGTGACGGTCATCGGTGCCCAGATGCGGTGCACGTCCTGGTCGATGTAGGAGCCATCGGTGGACGCGAAGTACTTCTGTTCATTGACCAGGAACAGCATCGAATTGACGAAGCTGGCACCGGCGCCGATCGCTGCGGCATTGACGTCCAGCAGCAGGTCGACCTTCTCCTTGATCGGCACCTCCATCGCATTCTTGCGGATCGGCGTGCGCCAGCTGACCTCGCCCACGCCGGGCGTGCTGGCCAGCTGCACCGGCGCGCTCTGCACGCCTGCGTTGGCCTTGGCGATGGCCGCGGCCTGCTGCGCGGCCCTGGCCACGTCGGCGGTACCCAACGCGTTGGTGGCGGCGAAGCCCCAGGCACCGTTGACGATTACGCGGATGCCCACACCGGTGGACTCGGTGTTCACCACGTTCTGCACCTTGTCTTCGCGGGTGATCACGAACTGCCGCAGATAGCGGCCGATGCGCACGTCGCAGTGGGTGGCGCCGGCACTGCGGGCGGCCTGCAGGGCAGCGTCGGCCAGGCGCTTCTTCAGCGCGGGGTCAAGGCTGGACTGCAGCTGCTCGGCGGCGATCACCTTGCCGAAGAAGGACGGCACGATCAGGCCGCCCGCGGTAAGGCCGGTCAGGGCCAGGAAGTCACGTCTGTGCAAGGCTGCTCTCCATAAACGATGGGGTGGCTCAAGCGCCGAGACTGCGCGCGGTGTTGATGATGTTGATGCCGTTGAAGCGGGTGGTGGACGAACCGTGCGACACCGCCGAGACCTGGCCCGGCTGGCCCTTGCCGTCGAAGAACGAGCCGCCAAGGCGGAAGTCGCGTTCGTCGCAGATGGCTGTACAGGCGTTCCAGAACTCCGGCGTGCGGATCTGGTAGGCCGCGTCCTCGACCATGCCGGCGATCTTTCCGTCCTTGATCTGGTAGTACAGCTGGCCGCCGAACTGCGCGTTGTAGCGCTGCTGGTCGATGGAATAGGAACCACGGCCGTGGATGTAGATGCCGTTCTCCACGTCCTTGATCATGTCCTCCACGCTCAGTGGCTGCTTGCCCGGCGCCAGTGAGACATTGGCCATGCGCTGGAACTGCACGCTGGACCAGGAATCGGCGTAGCTGCAGCCATGCGACGCATTGCGGCCGAGGATGTGTGCCTCATCGCGCGTGGCCTGGTAATCGACCAGGATGCCGTCGCGGACCAGGTCCCAGCGCAGCGTCTTGACGCCCTCGTCGTCATAGCCGACGGCACCGAGGCTGCCCGGTTGGGTCTTGTCGGCAAAGAAGTTGACGATGTCGCTGCCCCAGCGGAAGCCAGCATCGCGCTTGTCCAGGGTGGCGAAGCTGGTGCCGGCGTAGTTGGCCTCGTAGCCCAGCACGCGGTCCAGCTCCAACGGATGGCCGACGTTCTCGTGGATGGTCAGGAACAGGTTGGAGGGATCCAGTACCAGATCGTACTTGCCGGGCTTCACCGACGGCGCCTTCAGCTTCTCGCGCGCATGCCGCGCCGCTGCGATCGCATCTTCAACCGGATCGTAGGAGTCGCGGTAGGCGGTGATGCCGCCGGGCAGCTGCACCTTGCCGCGCGCGTCGCCATCGAGGAACTCGTAGCCCATGCCCATCGGCGAGGACAGACCGGCGCGGGTGCGGAACTTGCCGGTGGCCTTGTCGATGGCGGTGGCCGTGAAGGGCAGCCAGATGCGATGGATGTCCTGATCGATGAACGAGCCGTCGCTGGAGGCGAAGTACTTCTGTTCGTTGACCAGGAACAGGGTGGAATTGATGTAGTCGGCACCGGCGTTCATCGCCGCCGCATTCAGGCTCAGCAGCAGGTCGACCTTGTCCTGGATCGGCACCGCCATCGCGTTCTTGCGGATCGGGGTCTTCCAGCTCACATCGCCGACGCCGGTGACCGGTGCCAGCTGCACCGGCCGGCTCTGCAGGGGGGCGTTGGCGCGTGCGATGGCGGCGGCCTGCCCGACGGCGGCCAGGACCGCGGCGGGGGTCTGCTCGCGGGTGGCGGCGAAGCCCCATGCACCGTTGACGATGACCCGGATGCCGATGCCGGACGACTCGCTGTTGGTGACGTTCTGCACCCGCGCTTCGCGGGTGATCACGGCCTGGTTGAGGTAGCGGCCGATGCGCACATCGCAGTAGGTCGCCCCGGCCCGCTTGGCAGCGGCCAGCGCGGCCTCGGCCAGCACCTTCCTGCGGGCCATGTCGCCCGGTTCGAGCAGCTGCTCGGCGGCGATCAACCGCGCGTGCGGCAGCAGCAGGCCGGCCATGCCCAGACCGGATAAAGCCAGGAACTCACGTCGTTGCACAGCGCTCTCTCTCACTCGCGTGCGGCCGGCAACGGGCCAAGCCGATCACGTCAACTGCTCGACTTTCGCCAGCGGAGGGCAATCAGCACAAGTGACTGCAGTCATGGGTGGGGCGCGGCAGGGCTTGCAGCCCTGCACCTGCTGGAATCAACGTCAACGTCAAAAGCGGACTATCCGTGGGATGGCGGGGTGGGTCCGGTTGCGGGGGACGGCGTGAATACGTCCCTGTAGCCTCGGTCGCGCCATCCATGGCGCTCACGCCCCCGCAACCGGACCCACCCCGCCTTCGACAGTTGGCCGGCGGCCAGCAGATCCACGCCATGCGTGGATGAAAGCTGTTGGATATCGAATCAAATTCCGGGGTCAGATCCGCTCTCCTGCGGAAAACGGATCTGACCCCAAGAGTATTTCCGACAGATCGCGGCCAACTGTCGAAGGCGGGGCGCTGTGGGTTTGCGGGGTGTGAGCCGCATGGATGCGGCGACCAAGCCCCCATGGATGGGTTTACGGCGCCCCCGCAAACCCACAGTGCCCCGCCCTCCCACGGAATGCCGCGTTTGACGTTGATGTTGCTTCGGTGGGTGCAGGGCGCAGCCCTGCCGGACACCCTCCCTCGTGCACAATGGCCCGACCCCGTCCGGATGCCATCCCGATGTCGAGCAAGCCGTATTCAGAAGCCTGCGAACGCAACCGCGAACCGATCGCTGCCGCGCTCGATCCGTGGATGGGCGACCGCCACCGGGTACTGGAGATCGGCAGCGGCACCGGCCAGCACGCCGTGTTCTTCGCCGAACGCTGGCCCTGGCTGCGCTGGCAGCCCAGTGATCACCCGGACCATCTGCCGGGTATCGAGGCGTGGCGCGCCGAGGCGGCACTGCTGAACCTGCTGCCGCCGGTGGCGCTGCAGGTGGAACTGGCACCGGCAGCAGGGCTGTCGCTGCCGGTGGGCAGCCTGTTCGACGCCGCATTCAGTGCCAATACGCTGCACATCATGAGCTGGGAGCACGTGCAGGCGCTGTTTGCTGCGTTGCCGTCGGTGCTGCGACACGGCGCACTGCTGGCGGTGTATGGCCCCTTCAACTATGGCGGCCGCTACACCAGTGACAGCAATGCGCAGTTCGATGCCTGGCTGAAGGCGCGGGATCCGCGCAGCGGCATCCGCGACGCGGAGGCCGTGCAGGCGCTGGCCGCGGAAAGCGGCTTCACCCGCCTGCGCGATGTGGCGATGCCGGCCAACAACCGCCTGTTGGTGTGGCGGTTGGGCTAGGCAACCGCCACAGCTCACAGTGGCCGGCGCTGCTCCGGCTTACGCCACCTGCACGATATGCAGCGCCTTCGGGTTGCGCCACTGCGCCAGCAGCGCAGCTTCCCGCGCCTTGGCGCTCTCCACATGCGCTTCCTTGACGTGGCCGAAGCCGCGGATGTGCTCGGGGATGCTGGCGATCTCCACGGCCAACGCCAGGCGACCGTCATCCAGCCCGTCCAGCAGCAGCTGCACGGTGGCTTCGTAGTCGCCGATCAGCTTGCGCTCCATGCGGCGCTCGGCAGTGCGGCCGAACACATCGAAGGCACCGCCCCGCAGGAACTTCAGCTTCGCCAGCAGGCCGAACGCCTTGAACATCCACGGGCCGTACTCCTTTTTCTGCAGCCGGCCCTGTTCATCCTTCTTCGCGAACAGCGGCGGTGCCAGATGGAAGCGCAGCTGGTAGTCACCTTCGAACTGCTGCTGCAGCCGGCGCTGGAAATCGCCGCTGGTGTACAGGCGGGCGACTTCGTATTCGTCCTTGTAGGCCATCAGCTTGAACAGATAGCGGGCCACGGTCTCGGTCAGCGCGGTCGAGCCGCCGATGCGCTCGCGTTCGGCGGCGCGCACGCGTTCGACCACGCTGCGGTAGCGATCGGCGTAGGCGGCGTCCTGGTAGTCGACCAGGAACGCGGCGCGGCGTTCGATCATTTCATCCAGCGAGCGCGACAGGCGCGCGTCGTCCAGCGGCAGGAAGGCAACCTCGCCGCCATGCGAGGGCAGGCCACGCAGTTCGCGTTCGTCGCCAGTGTTGCGTGGCGCAGCGGTGGCACCCCACTCGTTGCCTTCCCACTCGCCCGGTGGCAGGGGATGCAGCGGGCCGGGCGTGGATTCGGTATCGGTATGGCGGTTGCGCACCAGGCCGGCGGCCTCCTGCACGGCCTGCGGATCGATCGCCGCCAGCCGGCCCCAGGCGAAGGCCTGCTGGTTCATCGCCACCGCCGCGCCGTTGAGCTCGATGGCACGCATCAGCGATTCGAACGACAGCGGCACCAGGCCCTGCTGCCAGGCGTAGCCGAGGATGAACAGGTTCGCGGCGATCGCATCGCCCAGCAGCGCCGTGGCCAGCTGGGTGGCATCGAGCAGCAGCGGCTCATCGCCGCCCAGCGCCACGCGCACGCCGGCGATGATGTCGGCCGCCGGGAACTGCATGTCGGGACGGGTGGTGAACGTGCCCGGCATCGCTTCGTAGGTGTTGAGCACGACCTGCGAGCGGCCTGCGCGCACCTTCGACAGTGCCCAGTAATCGTTGACCACCACCATGTCGCAGCCCAGTACGAGGTCGGCCTCACCGGCGGCGATGCGCACGGCGTGGATGTCCTCCGGCCGGCGTGCGATGCGGATGTGGGTGGTCACCGCGCCGCCCTTCTGCGCCAGGCCGGTCTGGTCGAGCACCGTGGCGCCCTTGCCCTCCAGGTGGCCGGCCATGCCCAGCAACGCGCCGATGGTGACCACGCCGGTACCGCCCACGCCGGTGATGAGGATGTTCCAGGGCTGCTCCAGGCTGCCGCGCACCGTCGGCGCCGGCAGGTTGTCCAGCAGGGACGATGCATCGCGCCGGCTGCCCTTTCGCGGCTTCCCGCCGTGCACCGTGACGAAACTCGGGCAGAAGCCATTCACGCACGAGTAGTCCTTGTTGCAGTTGGACTGGTCGATCTCGCGCTTGCGTCCGAACTCGGTTTCCTTCGGCAGCACCGAGACGCAGAAGCTCTTCTTGCCACAGTCGCCGCAGCCCTCGCAGACCAGCGAGTTGATCATCACGCGCTTGGCCGGATCTTCCAGCTTGCCGCGCTTGCGGCGCCGCCGCTTCTCGGTGGCGCAGGTCTGTTCGTAGATCAGGATCGAGACCCCCTTCACCTCGCGCAGGCGCTTCTGCACCTCGTCCAGCGCGCTGCGGTCGTGGAACTCGACGTCACTGGGGAAATGCTCGCGCTGGCGTGTCCACTTGGCGATGTCGTCGGACAGCACCACGATGGTGTGGATGCCTTCGGCGCGCATCTGCCGGGCGATATCCGGCACGCTGAGCGGGCCATCCACCGGCTGGCCACCGGTCATCGCCACCGCATCGTTGTAGAGGATCTTGTAGGTGATGTTGACGCCGGCCGCGATCGCCTGGCGGATCGCCAGCGAGCCGCTGTGGAAATAGGTGCCGTCGCCCAGATTCTGGAACACGTGTGGGGTATCGGTGAACGGCGCCTGCCCTGCCCAGGTCACGCCTTCGCCACCCATGTGGGTGAACGTGTCGGTGCTGCGGTCCATCCAGGTCACCATGTAATGGCAACCGATGCCGGCCAACGCACGTGAACCGTCCGGCACCGTGGTGGAGGTGTTGTGCGGGCAGCCCGAGCAGTAGTGCGGTACGCGCGGGAAGCTGGCGCGCGGCAACGCGAGCTCGGCCTCCTTCTGCTGCATCCACTGCAGGCGCTGTTCGATCGACTCGTTGTTGAAGAACCGCTGGATGCGCCGGCCGATCACGCCGGCGATGGTGGCCGGGGTCAGCTCGCCGGTGGACGGCAGGATCCATTCACCGGCTTCGTCGTACTTGCCGACGATGGACGGGCGCGGGCCCCAGCTGGCCGGCCAGTTGAAGAACTGCTCCTTCATCTGCCGCTCGATGAAGGCGCGCTTCTCCTCCACCACGATGATGTCGTCCAGGCCCTGCGCGAAGCGGGCGATGCCTTCCGGCTCCAGCGGCCAGGTCATGCCGACCTTGTAGACGCGGATGCCGATGTCGGCGCAGGCGGCCTCGTCCAGGCCCAGGTACTCCAGTGCCTGCAGCACATCCAGGTAGCTCTTGCCGGTGGTGACGATGCCCAGCCGTGCACGCGGCGCGTCCATCACCACCCGGTCGATGCCGTTGGCGCGGGCGAAGGCCTGCGCGGCCTTCACGGCATAGCGGTGCAGGCGCATCTCCTGGTCCAGCGGCGGGTCCGGCCAACGGATGTTGAGGCCGCCGGCCGGCATCGGGAAGTCGTCCGGCAGCACGATGCGACGCGCCAGCGGATCCACGTCGACCGATGCCGACGATTCCACCGTCTCGGCGATGGTCTTGAAGCCGACCCAGCGCCCGGTATACCGGCTCATCGCCCAGCCGAGCAGGCCCATGTCGAGAATGTCCTGCACGCCCGCCGGATTCAGCACCGGCATCATCGCGCTGACGAATTCGTCCTCGCTGCCGTGCGGCAGGGTGGAACTGCGGCAGGCATGGTCATCGGCCGCCAGCGCCAGCACGCCGCCATGACGGGACGTGCCTGCCGCATTGGCGTGCTTGAAGACGTCGCCGCAGCGGTCCACGCCCGGGCCCTTGCCGTACCACATGCCGAACACGCCCTGCACGTTGGCGCCGGGGAACAGGTTGGTCTGCTGGGTGCCCCAGACCATGGTGGCGCCCAGGTCCTCGTTCAGGCCGGGGGTGAACTTCACCCGCGCGGCCTCCAGGTGCGTGCGGGCGCGCCACAGCTCCAGATCGAAGCCGCCCAGGGGGCTGCCGCGATAGCCGCTGATGAACCCCGCGCTGTCGATGCCTTCGGCGGCATCCCGCAGCCGCTGCATCAGCGGCAGCCGCACCAGCGCCTGCACCCCGCTCAGGTAGATCCGTCCCTCGTTGCGGGTGTACTTGTGATCGAGCGTGTAATCACGGTCGATCAGGTCGGCGGAAGAGGGCGAGGTGAGTTGCGCGGTACTGGTCATGGCTGGCCCGGTCAGGATCGGCTGGCACCGGCCGCGTGCAGGCACGCGACGGGGAAGGCGCGAATTGTAGCAGTGAGGCCGCGCAGGCCCCGGCACTCGCGCCGGCGGCCATGCTGCGGTTAGGATCGGGAGGAGAGAGAGGGGCTGCGGTCGCAGCCCGGGGGAAGAAGGAATGTCAGTGGCAGTAAAGATCCTGACCGGCATCCTGCTGGTCTCGGGGGCGGCCTCCGCGTGGGCGGCGCCGGTATTGCCGGCGCCACAGGAGTTCTATTTCGACAACGATGCCGCGGCTGCGCCGATGGTGGTCGTGCAGCAGTCGCAGGGCGATGCTCTGGTGGCGCAGCTGCTCAAGCAGCGCGAGCGTGGCCGGCGCGTGGTGGAAGCGACCGTGCAGCTGGCCTCGGTGGCGATCGCGCAGGGCCGTACCGAACTTGGCGAGCAGCTGTACCGCGAAGCATTGAAGGATGCCCCGGTGCAGAGCAGCGTCGGTCGCGGCGTACGCTGGAACTATGGTTGGGACCTGCTGCGGCAGGGGCAGCCGGAGGCCGCGCTGGAGCAGTGGCAGGCCGCCGCCGGCAGTACGCTCAGCAAGCCGAGCTGGTTGCCGCCAAGCTACGCGTTGGCACTGTGGCGCCTGGGGCAGAAGGAGCAGGCCGTGCAGTGGTACGCCGCTGCCGTGCGCACCGAACCGTCGCAGTGGAGCGACAGCAGCCGCTACGCGCAGCTGCTGCCGCAGTGGCGCGAGGACGAGCGCGCGTCGCTGGCCGAAGTACAGCAGGCCTGGGCTGCCGCGCCGCCGGCCTGGCCCTGAGGGCAGGCGTGGTGCCGGGGTGCACCCGGCACCTGCAGAGGGCAACAGCCTGCGGCGCGGGTGGCAGACCGCTCAGTCGTCCGCAGACACCGTGCGACCGGACGCCCACTCGCGCAACGCCGCCACCTGCTCGGCCATCAGCACCGACAAGGGCCGTGTCGCTCGGATCTCGCCCATCAGCGTTTCGGTATCCAGCGGCCTGTTCTCGGCATGGGCCGCATACAGCCCGGCCACGATGGCCTGCTCGATCTCCGCACCGGAGAACCCGTTGGACGCTGCGGCAAGCGCCGGCAGCGCGAAGTCGTCTGCAGTGAGCTGGCGTCGCCCCAGGTGCAGGCGCAGCAGTTCCACCCGCACCTCGGGCGAGGGCAGGTCGACGAAGAAGATCTCGTCGAAGCGTCCCTTGCGCAGCAGCTCCGCGGGCAGCTCATGCACCTGGTTGGCGGTAGCGACGATGAACACCGGCGCCTTGCGTTCGGCCATCCAGGTCAGCAGGTAGCCAAGCACGCGGCGCGATACCCCACCGTCGTCGCCACCACTGGCCAGGCCCTTCTCGATCTCGTCCATCCACAGCACGCAGGGCGCCAGCTGCTCGGCCGAGGCCAGGGCCTGGCGCAGGTTGGACTCGGTCTCGCCGTGGTACTTGTTGTACAGCGCGCCCACGTCCAGGCGCAGCAGCGGTACGCCGAACCCGGCGGCGGTGGCCTTGGCCAGCATCGACTTGCCGCAGCCCTGCACGCCCAGCAACAGCATGCCGCGCGGTGGATCCAGCCCTGCCGGTGCCGAGCCGGCGATGAACGCGACACGGCGCTGGTTGATCCAGCGCTTGAGCCGGTTGGCGCCGGCCACGTCGCCGAAGCGCGCGCTGTCATGCTCGAAGAACAGGTGGCCGCTGCGGTTGAGCAGCTCGAACTTCAGCCGCGCCAGCTGCGGCAGGTCGTCGTCGCGCAGCGCACCGTCGGCGTAGATGAGCTGCCGGGCGATGCGCCGGGCGTCGACCAGGCTCAGGCCCTGCAGGTTCTTCAGGATCTTCTTCACCGCCTCGCTGTCGACCTCCACGCGGCGGCCACCGTGCTCGCGTGCATAGGCATCGGCCTCTTCGCGCAGCATCTTCAGCAGCGCATTGGCGTCGGGCAGGCGCGGGTTGAAGCGCACCGCCAGAGCTTCCAGCTCGGCCGGCAGCTCGACCTTGGCGCCGATCAGCACCAGCACATGGGGTTCGCTGTGGCGGCGCTGGATCAGGTCGCGCAACGCGCGCTGGTGGCTGGCATAGCCCAGATAGGGATGGAAATCGAGCAGCAGGTACACCCCGCGCTGGTCGGCCTGGCGGATCATCTGCAGCGCCGCGCTGGCATCGGGCGGTCCGACCGGCGCATCCTCGCTGTCCAGATCGATGCGGCGCAGGCCCTCGGTGATCGACCAGCGGTGCAGGGCCCGCCATACATGCATCAGTGTCTGCCGGAACAACTCGACGATGCGGCCCTCGTCCTGGGTCTCCACCACGATCAGGGGGGTGTTGGCGCGGATCAGCGCGCTCAGGTCCTGCAGTTCGCTCATGCGGGTTCGATCCTTCGGGGGCGTCACCATAGCAAAGCCGATGCCGACAGGTTCAGCGCGGCTCTACCTCCCGTCACCATCGCCGGTGTACGCTCGGGGCACGTACCCGGAAGCGAGGCTGGCATGAAGACGATCCTGGTGGCCGGTTCCAAGGGCGGGGTGGGCAAGACCACCGTCGCCACCCACCTGGCCGCGTACGCGGCATTGCAGGGCAAGGCCACGGTGATCGCCGATGCCGACCCGCAGGGCTCCAGCACCCGCTGGGCACAGCGCCGCGCCGGCCTGGAAAGCGCGGTGCTGCCGATCGACGTGTACCGGAAGAAGCAATGGGCCCAGAAGCTGCCCGATGGCACCGAGACCGTCATCATCGATGCGCCTGCCGGCGCGTTGGCCGACGATATCCCCCATTTCCTTGATGCCGCCGATGCGGTGGTGGTGCCGGTGCTGCCCTCGGCGCTGGACATCGAAGCCATCGTCGGCTTCCTCAACAGCCTGGCCCAGGTGCCGCGCGTGCACAGCCGCAAGCTGCCGGTGGGGCTGGTGCTCAACCGCACCAAGCCCTGGACCCAGACCTCGCAGCAGGCGCTGCAGATGCTGGCCGAATGGCCGTACCCGGTGGTCGCACAGCTGCGCGACAGCCAGAGCTACGTGGTCATGACCGGCCTGGGCCGCAGCCTGTTCGACTATCGCTCCGCCCAGGTGCGCGAGCACCAGGCCGACTGGGAACCTCTGCTGTCCTGGCTGAAGCTGTGACCGTTCACGCCTGGGCCCTTGCTCCACTCCCCGATTCCATGGATATCCGCGATGCGTGAACTGATCCTGCTGCGCCATGCCCACGCCGAACCGGCCACCCCGGGCCAGGCCGACCTCGACCGGCCCCTGTCGCCGGTCGGGCTTGCCGAAGCCGAAGCCGCCGGCCGCTGGCTGAAGGAGAACAAGCTGCTGCCGGATTGCGTGCTGTGCTCGCCTGCGCGGCGGACCCGCGAAACCCTGGAAGCGGTGATGGCGGCCATCGGCTATGTCGAAAAGCGCCTGGAAGACCGCATCTACGAAGCCACCCCGGGCACCCTGGCGGCACTGGTGGATGAACGCCGCGATCTCGACCGCGTGCTGGTCGTGGGCCACAACCCCGGCCTGGAACGGCTGGTGGCCCTGATGACTGAAGGCAGCAGCAGCGATTACCGCGGCATGCCGCCGGCCGGCATCGCGGTGCTCGGCTTCCCGCGCGAAGCGGCGATCGAGCCGGGCGTGGCCAGCCTGAACGCCTTCTGGTGGCCGTGAGCCGATGAGCCTGCGGTGGCCCGGCCGCTGCCTGTTGCCCCTGCTGCTGGCACTCGCCCCGGCCTGGGCGGGCGTGCCCCAGCCAACCACGTTGCCTCCGGTGCGCGCCGATGGCCCCCGCGTGCTGCTGCTCGACAGCCAGCATTCGCGCATCGGCTTCGAAGTACGCACCCGCTTCGGGCAGCGCATCGAGGGGGTGTTCCCGCAGTTCGAGGGGCGCATCGAGGTGCTCTCCGACGGCCGCCACCAGGTGCACCTGAAGATGTTCACCCGTTCGGTGGAGATTCCCGGCAAGGCCCGCTACACCGGCTGGATGCGGGGCGAGGAGTTCTTCGACGCCGGGCGGCACCCCATGGTGGAGTTCGATTCGCTGCCCTACTGGCCCGACACGGTGGCCGAAGGCGGCGACATCGAAGGCCGTCTGACCCTGCGCGGGGTCAGCCATCCTGAATCGCTGCGGGTCGAGAAGGCGCAGTGCGCCCGACCCGGCTATGATTGCGACGTCGTCAGCCGCGGTACCGTGCAACGAGGCCGGTATGGCATGGACAGCTGGCAGCTTGCCTTGAGTGACCGAGTGACCTTCGTATTGCGAGCGCGCCTGAGCGAGGCGCCGAAACCGTGAATCTGCTGCTGCGGGTGCTGGCGCTGGCAACGGTGTTGCTTGGCAGTGGCTGTGCGTCGCTGTCGCACGCCGAGCGCGACCGTGCCGAAGCGATTGCCGTGCAGGCGCGTTCCACCGAGGTCGACTGCCAGCGTGCCGACCGCTGCGCGCAGGAGTCGCCGCTGCGTGCGCTCGCCGGCCGCGCATTCAGCGAGTCCACCGAAACCCGTCCCCGTCATTACGCCACCCTGCTGGACGAGGGGGAGGGCGCACTGGTCGCGCGCCTGAACCTGTTGCGCAGTGCCACCCGCAGCATCGATCTGCAGACCTATATCTTCGACAAGGACGACAGTGCCCGGCTGGTCATCGATGAACTGCTCGCCGCCTCGAAGCGGGGAGTGAAGGTGCGGCTGCTGATCGACCAGCTCTCGGCCATCTCCGACCTGCAGATTCTCGGCGCCCTGTCCGGCGCCCACGAGAACTTCCAGCTGCGGGTGTACAACCCCACCTTCGGCAAGGCGCGGCTGAACTACTTCGACTATGCCGGCAGCGTGCTGTGCTGTTTCCGCCGCTTCAACCAGCGCATGCACAACAAGCTGCTGGTGATTGATGACGCAATCGGCGTGGTTGGCGGCCGCAACTACCAGGACGACTATTACGACTGGGACCGCGAGTACAACTTCCGCGATCGCGACGTATTGATCGCCGGCCCGGAAGTGCGCGAGATGGCGGCCAACTTCGATGCGTTCTGGCGCGCCCGCCGCAGCGTGCCGGCCGAACGCCTGAACGACGTCGGACGCACGCTGCTGCGCGAGGGCGTGCCGGCCCTGCCGCCCGCCACCTTCCGCCGTCCCGAGCGGGTGCAGCGGGTCAGCGCGGAGGCCAACGACATGGACTTCGTCACCCGCTCCTTCGTCGACACCGCGTTGCCGGTGGCGTCGGTGCGCTACGTCGCCGACCTGCCGCGAAAGCATCGGCGCGAAAAGGTCGATGCGCCGCTGGCCAGCCAGCACGTCACCGAGCCACAGCTCGACGCACTGATCGCCAGCGCGCAGCACGAAGTGATCCTGCAGACGCCGTACCTGGTGCTGTCCAAACCCGCGCAGACATTGTTCCGCGATCTGCGCAAGCGTCCGCAGCCGCCGCGCGTGCTGGTGTCCACCAACAGCCTGGCGGCCACCGACAACCCGATCGTCTACGCGCTGTCGTACAAGTACAAGCGGCGCAACATGCGTGAGCTGGGCTTCAACATCTTCGAATACAAGCCGTTCCCGCTCGATGCGCCGGTCGACTACCGCAACCTGCTGCCGGACCCGATCGAGGCGCCGCCGGGCCAGGACAGTGGCGGACGCAATCCGCTGATCGGCGGCAGCGCTGCCGGCAGCAATGCCCGCAGCGGCGGCACGTCCACCGCCACCGACGCCACCGCCACCACGAGTGGCGCCGACGAAGCGCCGGCGGTTTTCCGCCCCCGCACCGGCAGCGCCTACGAGAATGCGCGGGCGCGCCGCCGCGCCGCCGGCAGTGAAGTGGAAACGCGTCTGCTGCGCACCGAGACGCGGCCCTCGTTCCTGGGCAGCAAGGCGGTCAACAAGCCGCTGCCTGTGACCCGCAAGGGTGCGCGCATGGGGTTGCACGCGAAGTCGCTGGTCGTCGACCGCCGCATCGGCGTGGTCGGCACCCACAACTTCGATCCGCGCAGCGAGAACTACAACACCGAAGGAGCGGTGATCATCGACGATCCGGTGTTCGCCGAGCAGCTGGCGCAGAGCATCCTGCGCGACATCCACCCGCAGAACTCCTGGACGGTCGCGCCACGCGCCAAGCCGCCGGTGCTGTCCGGGCTCAACTACAGCGTCGGCAAGGCCTCTGAGGCGCTGCCGATCCTCGATTTCTGGCCGTGGCGCTACGCCACCGACTACGAGTTCAAGCCGGGTCCGGACTGCCCGCAGCCGCTGCCCCGGCAGAGCCCGGACTTCCACCAGTGCTACGTCGCCGTGGGTGACTTCCCCGAAGTCAACGTCGGACCGAAGTGGTTGCTGGTACGCATGCTGACCGCATTCGGCGCCGGCCTCGTCCCCATCCTCTGAAGGTGCCCGCATGACCCAGGTGTTCCGCGAAGCCGTATCCCTCGAGCAGCTCAACGCGCTCAGCCGCAACACGGCCATCGCGTCGCTGGGCATCGTCTTCAGCGCTGCCGGTGAAGACTGGCTGCAGGCCACCATGCCGGTGGACGAGCGCACCCGCCAGCCCTACGGCATCCTGCACGGCGGCGCATCGGTGGTGCTGGCCGAGACCCTGGGCAGCAGCGCGGGCAATCTGTGCGTGGAGGCCGGCAAGCAGATCTGCGTGGGCCTGGAAATCAATGCCAACCACGTGCGCGCGGTGCGTTCGGGCACCGTCACCGGTACCGCACGCGCGCTGCACGTGGGTCGCAGCACGCAGCTGTGGGAGATCCGCATCGAGGACGAGCAGGGCCGGCTGGTGTGCATCTCGCGGCTGACCCTGGCCGTGGTGGCTGCCGGCCACGGCTGAGCCCCTGGCCAGGCCCGCGACAGCGGCGGAACCCAGCGTTCCCCGCCGATTGCCCCGATCAAGCGGATTTATGGCCTGAACCAGCTGGCAGCGATGGCAGCCCTCCGGTATCGTGCGCGGATGACTTCCCCCACTCCGGCCCCCCGCGGCGGCGTGGCGCGTGTGTGCCGTTACCTGTACCGCGTACCGCTGCTGTTGGTCCACATCCTCGTGTTCCTGCCGCTCACCCTGCTGGGCATGCTCGCGCCGTGGGCGAACCTGCGCGTGGGCCAGGACCGTCTCGGTGCCAAAGTGGTGAACGCGTGGCAGGGCGGCCTGATGTGGATCTTCGGTTTCCGCCTGGTGCGCTTCGGCCAGCCGCTGCCCGGCGCGGTGCTGTTCGTCGCCAACCACGTCAGCTGGGTCGACATCAGCATCCTGCACAGCCAGCGCATGATGGGCTTCGTCGCCAAGCGCGAGATCGCCGGCTGGCCGGTGGTCGGCTGGCTGGCCGCGCGCGGCCAGACCATCTTCCACCAGCGTGGCAACACCGAGTCGCTCGGTGGGGTGATGCAGGTGATGGCCGATCGCCTGCGTGAAGGCAAGGCCGTGGGCGTGTTCCCGGAGGGGCGCACCCGCGGGGGCCACGAAGTGGGCCCGTTCCACGCCCGGATCTTCCAGGCGGCAGTCGAGACCGGTGTGCCGGTGCAGCCGGTGGCGCTGGTGTACGGAACGAAGGGCGACGCGCAGACGATCGTGGCCTTCGGCCCGGGCGAGAGTTTCTTCGCCAATTTCCTGCGCCTGCTCGGTGAGCCGGCGCGACGTGCGGAAGTGCACTTCCTGGCACCGATCGGTGCCCAGGACCTGGAAGGCCGTCGGCGCATCGCGGAAACCTCGCGCGCGCGCATCGTGGCGGCCATGAGCGGGGAGTGAGGCCGTGGTGGCCCTGGTCCCGCCACCGCCTGTCGACGCATCCGCGTCGATGCTGACTGCGGCCGATTACCAGCCGCCGCGCTGGCTGCGCAATCCCCACCTGCAGTCGATGCTCAGTTCCAGCCGCATGCGCCTGCAGCGCGGCCTGCTGCTGCTGGCCGCCACCGGCGCAGTCAGCGAGGAAATGATCCTCGATGGTGGCGAGGGCGTGCGCCTGCAGGGCTGGCACAGCCACGTCGAGGGGCGCGAGCCGCGTGGCATCGCACTGCTGCTGCATGGCTGGGAAGGCAGCGCCGAGTCCAGCTACATGCGCATGGCCGCCGCGCGCATGCTCGAGCAGGGCTTCGACGTGGTGCGGCTGAACTTCCGTGACCATGGCAACACCCATCACCTCAACCCCGGCATCTTCCATTCCAACCTGATCGACGAAGTGGTGCATGCCGCGGGCGACGTCGCCCAGCGCTGGCCGCACCTGCCGCTGGTCGCCGCTGGCTACTCGCTGGGAGGCAACTTCGTGCTGCGCCTGGCCCTGCGTGCGCCGGCAGCCGGCGTGCCGCTGCTGCGGGTGGCCTCGGTGTGCCCGGTGCTGGACCCGGCGTTGACCATGGAGAGCATCGAGAACGGCCCGGCGATGTACGACTGGTATTTCCGCCGCAAGTGGACCGTCTCGCTGCGCCGCAAGCGCGACCTGTTCCCCGAGTTGAGTGACTGCGACGATCGCGTGCTGAAGCTGGACATCCGCGCGCTGACCACATGGCTGGTCGAGCGCCATACCACCTTCGGTTCGCTGCAGGCGTATTTCGACGGCTACTCGATTGCCGGTGATCGCCTGTCCGGGCTGCAGGTGCCGGCCGACATCCTGATGGCACAGGATGATCCGGTGATCCCGTATTCCACATTCCGCGACTGGCAGCTGCCACGCCAGGCGCATCTGGAAACGGCGTGCTGGGGCGGTCACTGCGGTTTCCTGGAAAACTGGCGTGGTGACGGCTTCTCCGAGCGCTGGGTGGCGCAGCGCCTGCGGCGGGTTCTGCAGGCCTGAACCGGGACCGGCGCGCAGGCCGCTACAATGCGGGTTTGCCCTTGAACCGGACCGCCATGCAAGACCAGATCATCCAAGCGTTGCGCCAGAACGAGGCCGGCCAGGCCGTGCAGCTGGCCCAGGCGTGGACCCGTGACGAACCCGGCCTGGCCGCAGCCCACCGCTGGCTGGCGCTTGCGCTGCAGCAGCAGGGCAAGCCCGGCGACGCGATGGACGCCCTGCAGCAGGCGCTGCGGCTGGCCCCCGACGATGCCCAGCTGCATCTGCAGCATGCCGGCCTGCTGTTGGCGCTGCGCGAATACCAGGGCGCCGACGAGGCGCTGCTGCGTACCACCGATCTCAATCCGAACGCATTTTCCGCCTACCTTATGCAGGCGCACCTGGCGATCGGCCGCAATGACTTCGACGAAGCCCAGCGCCTGTCGACCCTGGCCGCGCGCGTCGAACCGGATCACCCCGATCTGCTGCACATCGACGGCATGATCGCCCTGCGCCGTGACGATCCTGATCGCGCGCTGGCGCTGCTGTCGCAGGCCAACCAGGCCCAGCCGAATGATCCGCGCGTGCTGTATGCACTGGGCTTTGCCTATCTGGGCAAGGACATGCTGGCATTCGCCGAGCAGGCCTTCCGCCGCGTGCTGGAGCTCAACCCGTCGCTGTCGTCCCTGCACGGGCTGGTCGTGCAGCTGGCGTTGCGGCAGGGCAATCTCGAGGCCGCCGCCGAGGCCATGCAGGTGGCGCTGCAGCAGCCAGGCATGGACCACGCATCGCTGCGGCGCCTGGCCGGTGAGCTGGCGCTGCGCAGCGGGCAGCCCTTGCAGGCGCTGGAACACCTGCTGCCGCTGCTGGAATCGCAGCCGGCAGACCGGCAGATGCTGCAGCTGCTGCTGATGTCGTGGCAGCGGCTGGGCCGCGAGGAAGAAGCACGCGCACGCCTGGATGCGGCGCTGGAAAACAACCCGCAGCTGCATGACCTGTGGCTGGCACGCCTGTCGGTGGAAGAGGTGGGCAGCGATGCGGCGGTTGCCGTGGTCGAGCGCTGGATCGAAGCGATGCCTGGCCATGTGCCCGCCCTGGAGGCGCGTCTGCGGCTGCACGACATGGCGGGTGAGCACGCACAGGCTGAAGGCATCGCAGAACGCATCGTCAGCCTCGAGCCGGGCCGTGTCAGCGCCGAGTCCCGCCTTGTCGAGGGCCTGCTGCAGCGCGACCCCGCTGCTGCCGTCGCCCGCGTGCAGGCGCTGATCGAACAGGCCGCGGAGGGCCATCGCGCTGACCTGCGCACCTGGCTGGGCGAGATCCAGGATCGCGCCGGGCAACCGGATGCCGCCCTGGCAACCTGGCTGGCGCTGCAGGCCGACCAGGCGCCGCAGCGCCTGCCGCTGCCGCCGCAGGCGAAGGCACCGCCGAGCTGGCCGGACAAGGGCAGTGTCGACGAATCCAACACGTCGGCGCCGATCTTCCTGTGGGGCGCACCGGGTTCGGGCGTGGAGCGCGTGGCGACCGGCCTGGCCGCTGCCAGCCCGGTGCTGCGCAGTGATCGCTACACCAGCAACCCGCCGGATGACGCGTTCCAGAACTACCACACGTTGCAGGACCTGGCGTCCGGCGTGCTGACGCCGGAGCGGCTGGTGCAGCGTTGGCGCGAGCAGCTGCCGGCGCGCGGCGTGCAGGGCGACACGATCATCGACTGGCTGCTGTGGTGGGACAACGCGCTGCTGTGGGCCCTGCGCCCGCAGCTGCCGCAGGGCCGCCTGCTGATCGTGCTGCGTGATCCGCGCGACATGCTGCTGGACTGGGTGGCCTATGGCGCTGCCGCGCCGCTGGCGATGACCTCGCTGGCCGAGGCCGGCGAATGGCTGGCGCGTGCGCTGGCCCAGGTTGCGACCCTCAACGAGGAAGATCTGTACCCGCATGTGCTGCTGCGGATCGACCACATCGGCAATGATGCACAGGCGATGGCCGAGCTGCTGGGACGCCTGTTCGAGCGCCCCATGCCCGTGGCAGCCCAGCTTGGCGTGCCGCGCTTCCCGCCGGGCCACTGGCGCCACTACCGCGACGTGATGAGCGCCGCTTTCGCCCAGCTGACACCGATCGCGGTGCGCCTGGGCTACCCGGAAGAGTGAGGACCGTCCGATGAAACTGAGCAGCCACAGCCTGACCAACGGCGCACCGATCGACCGCGAACTCGCCGCCGGCGACACCGCCGGTTTCGCGCCCGACCGCAATCCCCACCTGGCCTGGAGCGATGTGCCCGAGGGCACCCGCTCGTTCGTGCTGATCTGCGTGGACCCGGATGTGCCGACCGTGCCGGACACCGTCGGCCGCAGCGATATGACGGTGCCACGCGACCAGCCGCGCTGCGACTTCGTGCACTGGGTGATGGCCGACATCCCTGCCAGCGTGCACGAGATCGCCGCGGGCAGCTGCAGCGATGGCTTCGTGGTCAAGGGCAAGGCCGCACCGGCCGGTCCGGCCGGCAGCCGGCAGGGCCTGAACGACTTCACCGGCTGGTTCGCCGGCAATCCGGACATGGCCGGTGATTACCTGGGCTACGACGGCCCGTACCCGCCGTTCAACGACGAGCGGCTGCACCGCTACTTCTTCCGTGTGTTCGCGCTGGACGTGGCTGCGCTGGCGTTGCCGGAGCGCTTCACCGCCGCGGATGTCCATCGCGCCATGCATGGCCATGTGCTGGCCGAGGCGGCGCTGCACGGCACCTACACGTTGAATCCGGCGCTGGCCTGACCGCGCAGCGTGTTTCTGCAGCGCCGGGCAGTACGCCCGGCGGCAATGAAGAAGGGCGGCCCTGCGGCCGCCCTTCTGCATGCTTACTTCTTCTCGACGGCCGACTCGACCACCATGTCCAGCACATACGCCTGCGACGGCGCATCGGCCGGCGGGTTCTTCACCTCGTAGCGCTTCACCCGCACGACGTTGCGCACGCCGTCTTCGTGGGTGTAGCCCTCGATGTTGCCGTAGAAGTTCTCGAACTTGCCCGGCTCGCCCTGCTTGAGGCCCTTGTCGTCATACTTCACCTCGCGGACCTGCAGGCACTGGTAGTCCGGGATCAGCGGGTGCGAGCACTTCTCGGTCCGGGCGGCCACTTCCAGGAACACGGTTTCGCCGGCGCCGCCATAGCGGGTTTCAGCGGTGGGTTCCGGAGCGAAGACCAGCGTGTCGCCCTGTGCGCTGGTCAGGGTCAGCGTGCCGGCGGCATCCTGCTCCGCCTTCAGTTCGCCCTGCAGGCGGCTGGATACGGCCTCGTCCAGCGCCATCAGCGACTTGTCCGCGCAGGCCATCATCGTCGAGGCCATCGCGCTGACACTCAGCTTTCCGTCGGCCAGGGTGTAACCGCCACTCATGCGGTTGCAGGTATTGCTGACCGACAGGCGGCCATCGACGAAGTCCAGGGTGACCGGCTTGTCTTCACGGGCGAACAGCGCGTCGATGCGCTTGCCGTCGGCGGCCGTGGCCTTCTGCAGCCGCCAGTGCTGGCTCTGCAGGCGCTGCGCGTCCAGGTGCGCCAGCGTCTGCTGGTCTGCCGCCTTGGTCGCCGCCGGGGCCACGTCGTCGCCGCCGGTTCCGGCCGGGGCCGGGGTCTGGCTGCAGGCGGCCAGCAGGGCCAGCGGGAGGAGCAGGGTGAGCTTGCGGTTCATGGTGATTCTCCTTGGGGAACCGAGGGGGAAACGGGGCGGGGCCGGCAACGGGGTTGCCGTTCCCCGCCGCTGTTCAGGTGCCGGACGGCAACCACAGCAGCAGTGCGGCACCCAGCGCGATGCGGTACAGGGCGAACGCGGTGAAGCGGTGCGATTTGATGTAGCCCAGCAGCCACTTCACTACGATGAAGCCGGTGATGACGGCGGCAACGAACGCCACGCCGACATCGGCCCAGTTCTCGCTGGCCAGTTGTCCCTTCTTGGCCAGCTCGAGGAACGCATAGGCGCTGGCGGCGAACATGGTGGGAATGCCGACCAGGAACACGAACTCGGCGGCGGCTGCGCGACGGCTCAGGCCCAGCAGCATGGCCAGGAAGATGGCCGACGCCGAGCGCGAGGTGCCGGGGAACACGCCGGCCACCACCTGTGCCAGACCGACACCGATCGCCACCGTCCAGGTGACCTGGTCGCGGTCGGGCAGGCGCGCGGTATACAGCTCCACCAGCAGCATCCAGATGCCGCCGATGATCAGCGCCCAGGCGATCGGGCTGACCGTTTCCGGAAGTTCCCAGCCGAGCAGGCGCACCGGCAGCCCGACCACGGCGGTGACCAGGAATGCCGCGCCCAGCTTGAACACGTAGTCGCGGTTCTCGCGCTGCCCCAGGCCGGTGGCCAGACTCCACAGGCGCTGGCGGAACACCAGCACCACGGCCAGGATCGCGCCGGCCTGGATGATGATGTTGAAGAAATCCGAACGTGCGCCCAGCCAATGCTGGGCGATCAGCAGGTGGCCGGTACTGGAGATCGGCAGGAATTCGGTCAAGCCTTCGAGGATGCCCAGCAGCAGGGCGGAGAGCAGGTCGGACATGGACAGTGCGGGCGCGTGCGGCGGAAGAAGGTCGAGAGGATAGACCATCCATGCCGCACCAAAGGGGTGCATCCGCGTGCCTGCGCACCCCTTTGGTGCAGGCTGTGCCGCACTGACGCAGTGCACGCTGTGTGAAATCAAGGACTTGCAGGGCGCAAAAAGTTGGCACGGTCATTGCTGTACCTCAGCAGGCATTCATTCCCATCCGAGGTCGTACCGATGTCCGTGGAAAACGTTGAGAAGCTGATCAAGGACAACCAGATCGAGTTCGTCGATCTGCGCTTTGTCGACATGCGCGGTGTCGAACAGCATGTCACCTTCCCGGTCAGCATCGTCGAAGCGTCGCTGTTCGAAGAAGGCAAGATGTTCGATGGCAGCTCGATCGCCGGCTGGAAGGGCATCAACGAATCGGACATGGTCCTGCTGCCGGATCCGTCCAGCGCCTATGTCGATCCGTTCTACGCCGATCCCACTCTGGTGATCAGCTGCGACATCCTCGATCCGGCCACCATGCAGGCCTACGGCCGCTGCCCGCGCGGCATCGCCAAGCGCGCCGAGGCCTACCTGAAGTCCTCGGGCATCGCCGAATCGGCGTTCTTCGGCCCGGAGCCGGAATTCTTCATCTTCGACTCGGTCCGTTTCGCCAATGAAATGGGCAACACCTTCTTCAAGGTCGACTCGGAAGAAGCCGCCTGGAACAGCGGCGCGAAGTACGACGGCGCCAACAGCGGCTACCGCCCGGGCGTGAAGGGCGGCTACTTCCCGGTGCCGCCGACCGACACCCTGCACGACCTGCGTGCGGAAATGTGCAAGACGCTGGAACAGGTCGGCATCGAAGTGGAAGTGCAGCACCACGAGGTGGCCACCGCCGGCCAGTGCGAGATCGGCACCAAGTTCAGCACCCTGGTGCAGAAGGCCGATGAGCTGCTGCGCATGAAGTACGTCATCAAGAACGTCGCGCACCGCAACGGCAAGACCGTCACCTTCATGCCCAAGCCGATCGTCGGCGACAACGGCAGCGGCATGCACGTGCACCAGTCGCTGTCCAAGGGCGGCGCCAACCTGTTCTCCGGCGACGGTTACGGCGGCCTGAGCCAGCTGGCGCTGTGGTACATCGGCGGCATCTTCAAGCATGCCCGCGCCATCAATGCCTTCGCCAACTCGGGCACCAACAGCTACAAGCGCCTGGTGCCGGGCTTCGAAGCACCGGTGATGCTGGCCTATTCGGCGCGCAACCGTTCGGCGTCGTGCCGCATTCCGTGGGTCTCCAACCCGAAGGCACGCCGCATCGAAATGCGCTTCCCCGACCCGATCCAGTCCGGCTACCTGACCTTCACCGCGCTGATGATGGCCGGCCTGGACGGCATCAAGAACCAGATCGACCCGGGCGCACCGAGCGACAAGGACCTGTACGACCTGCCGCCGGAAGAAGAGAAGCTGATTCCGCAGGTCTGCTCCTCGCTGGACCAGGCGCTGGAAGCGCTGGACAAGGACCGTGAGTTCCTGAAGGCCGGCGGCGTGATGAGCGATGACTTCATCGACGGCTACATCGCGCTGAAGATGCAGGAAGTGACCAAGTTCCGCGCGGCGACCCACCCGCTGGAATACCAGCTGTACTACGCCAGTTGACCGGGCGGCGATGGCGGCGGGCTTCCCCCTCCCACCCGCCGCCATCGCCTCCGATCTTTGCGGCTGGGGAGCCGCAGGGTGGGCTCCGGCCCACCGTGGTAGAGCGGACCGTGGGTCCGTTGATCCAGGGGCAAGAGAGACCGGATACGCGACATGGGCCGCCCTCCCTCCCGCGTCGGTCGTGCAAGGAGAGAGGCACGACCGTCCCGGCCCCGTTCGTGTCCGGTGCAACAGCCACGGCCATCGATGTGATGGCCCGTGGTTGCCTGATGCCATCGCGCGTTGGCGCGCTGGCCCCATCCACCATCGGGACATGCGCATGAAACTGATCTCCGCCATCATCCGACCGTTCAAGCTCGACGAGGTCCGCGAGGCACTCTCCGATGCTGGCGTGTCGGGCATCACCGTGACCGAAGTGAAAGGCTTCGGCCGCCAGAAGGGCCATACCGAGCTGTACCGCGGCGCAGAGTACGTCGTCGATTTCCTGCCCAAGATCAAGATCGAAACCGTGGTCACCGACGAGCGCGCCGATGCGGTGATCGAGGCGATCCAATCGTCGGCAGGTACCGGCAAGATCGGTGACGGCAAGATCTTCGTCACCGCCGTCGAACAGGTCATCCGCATCCGCACCGGCGAAATCGGTGCAGACGCGCTGTAACCCCCTTCCGGAGACTCCCCCAATGAAGATGCGCCTTCTTACCGGGTGGCAAGCCCGGTTCCATCTCGTGTGCCTGCTGATGCTGCTCAGCGCGCTGGCCGCGGGCGTCTGGCCGGGCAACGCCCACGCCCAGGCCCAGGTGACACCGTTGAGCAGTGAACCGGTAGCGGTCGAGCCGCTGCAGGCACCGGCCGCCGCCGCTCCCGCGGCTGCCGAGGCTGCGGCCCCGGCATTCGATCACGGTGACGTCGCCTGGATGCTGACCTCCACCCTGCTGGTGCTGTTGATGGTGGTGCCGGGCCTGGCCCTGTTCTACGGCGGCCTGGTGCGTTCGAAGAACGTGCTGTCCGTGCTGAGCCAGATCCTGGTGGTGTTCTCGCTGGTGCTGCTGCTGTGGGTGTCCTACGGCTACAGCGCGGTGTTCAGCGCCGGCAATCCGTTCTTCGGTTCATTCACCGAGTTCGCGTTCCTGAAGGGCTTCACGCCCGACTCGGTGGGCAACACGCCGATCGCGGGCCTGCCGGATTATCTGTTCGTCGCCTTCCAGTCGACTTTCGCCGGCATCACCACCGCGCTGATCGTCGGTGCCTTCGCCGAGCGCATCAAGTTCCGTGCGGTGCTGCTGTTCTCGGCATTGTGGTTCACCTTCAGCTACATCCCGATGGCGCATATCGTCTGGGGCGGTGGCTACCTGGGTGAGCTGGGCGCGATCGACTTCGCTGGCGGTACCGTGGTGCACATCAACGCCGGCGTTGCCGGCCTGGTCGCCGCGTGGTTCGTCGGCAAGCGCCTTGGCTACGGCCAGACCGCGCTGAAGCCGCACAACGTACCGTTCACCTACATCGGCGCGATGCTGCTGTGGGTGGGCTGGTTCGGCTTCAACGCCGGCTCCGCCGCCGCGGCCGATACCGTGGCATCGCTGGCCTTCCTCAACACCGTGCTGGCCACCGCCGCCGCAGTGCTGGGCTGGACGCTGGTGGAAGCCATCGGCAAGGGCAAGCCGTCGGCGCTGGGTGCGGCCTCCGGCGCGGTGGCCGGCCTGGTCGGCATCACGCCCGCGTGCGGCACGGTCGGGCCGCTGGGTGCCATCGTCATTGGTTTCGTCGCCGGCACCGTCTGCGTGTGGGGCGTCACCGGTCTCAAGCGCCTGCTGAAGGTGGATGACACGGCCGACGTGTTCGGCGTGCACGGCGTCGGCGGCATCGTCGGCGCGATCCTCACCGGTGTGTTCAGTGCGCAGTCGCTGGGCGGCACCAAGGCCGATCTGGATATCGGCCACCAGGTGTGGGTGCAGGTGGTCAGCGTCGGCCTGACGGTGGTCTGGTCCGCCGTGGTGACCGCGGTCATCCTGCTGCTGGTGAAGGTGGTGGTCGGCCTGCGCGTGACCGAAGAGGCCGAACGTACCGGCCTGGACGTCACCTCGCACGGCGAATCCGCGTACGAGGCCTGATGCAGGGGCGGGCGGTCCGGAAGGGCCGCCCGCACGCTGTGCAGCCGGGCCATGCCCGGCTGCGTCCGTCAGGGCACCGGCCACGCGCCGCGTGCGCCTCCATGCACGATCCATCCCGATCGCGCACAATCAGGGGCATGCACCCGATCCGCACGTCCCTGCTGCTCTCGGCCTGCCTGCTGCTGGCCGCCTGTGCGTCCGCTCCGCCGGAGCCGCGCAATCCGCTCGCGACCTGGGTGCCCTCGCCGAACCACAACGCGCGGGGTCCGGTCATCATCGTCATCCACCACACCGAACAGGATTCGGTGCAGCAGAGCCTGCGCACGCTGCGCACCGCCAACAGTGGCGGCCGGGTCAGCGCGCATTACCTGATCGGCGCCGATGGCCATCGCTACCAGCTGGTGAGCGATCAACGTCGTGCCTGGCATGCCGGCACGGGCCGATGGGGCACCATCACCGATCTCAACTCGGCGTCCATCGGCATCGAGCTGGACAACAACGGCCGCACACCCTTCAGCGCGGCGCAGATCGAATCGTTGATCGTGCTGCTGCGCGACCTCACCGCGCGCCTGGACATTCCGCCGCGGCAGGTCATCGGCCACGCCGACCTGGCGCCGACGCGCAAGCAGGATCCCAGCCGTTTCTTCCCGTGGCAGCAACTTGCAGAGGCCGGCTTCGGCATGTGGCCGCGTGCCAGCGATGGTCCCGCACCGGAAGGCTTCGATGCCTGGAATGCGCTGGCCCGCTTCGGTTACCCGCTGGAGGATAGGGACGCGGCGGTAGCTGCGTTCCACCGTCGATTCCGTGGCAGCGATGATCTGCCGAAGACGCTGGATGCGGAAGACGCGCGCATCCTGTACTCGCTGCTGCTGCAGACGCCGTGACCGCCAGCGCCGGGTCGGAATGCCGGTAGCGCCGGGCCGTGCCCGGCGAGCGCACAGCGCGGGATCCGCTTTCCGCCGGCCATGGGCCCGCGCTTCACCTGCATGAGGTTGCCGGGCCAGCACCCGCCCCACTACATTGCGACCATGATCACTGTTAAGTCGTTGCCGCGCGCGCTGCTCCTCCTGCTCGGTGCAGCCCTGCTCGCCGCGTGTTCCACCACCGGCACCCGCCCAGGCGCACCTGCCGCTGCCACGCCCGCTGCGGCCACCTACGCCAGGGTTGAATGGAGTGCGCTGCCACCGGTCTCGGACAGCGACCTGCAGGCCGGCTTCGTCGCCTGGCGCAGCAGCTGCACCCGCCTGAAGAACGATGCGGTCTGGGCCAGACCCTGCGCCACAGCCGCTGCGGTTTCAGACAAGGACCCGGTCGCCATCCGCCAGTTCCTGCAGCGTGATCTGGACGTCTATGCGCTGCGTGCGGGTGGCCAGCATGCCGAAGGCCTGATCACCGGCTACTACGAGCCGATCTACCCCGGCAGCCTCAGCCGCACGGACACGGCAACAGTGCCGGTCTATGGCACCCCCGATGATCTGATCGTGGTGCAGCTGGACAGCGTCTACCCCGAACTGAAGGGCAAGCGCCTGCGCGGCCGCCTGGACGGCAAGGTACTCAAGCCCTATGACGACGCAGGCACCATCGCCGGCAAGGGTGCCAAGGCGCCGGTACTGGCCTGGCTGACCGATCCGATGGACCTGCAGCTGCTGCAGATCCAGGGCTCGGGCCGGGTGCGCCTGGCCGATGGCACGCAGGTGCGGCTGGCCTACGCCGAGCAGAACGGCCATCCCTATCGCGCCATCGGCCGCTGGCTGGTGGAGCAGGGCGAGCTGCGCAAGGAAGACGTCACCATGGACGCCATCCGCACGTGGGCGAAGGCCAATCCCGCGCGTGTTCCGGAGCTGCTGCGCAGCAATCCCAGCTACGTGTTCTTCGTGCGCAGCGCCGACAGCCCGGAAGGCCCGCGCGGTTCGTTGAACGTACCGCTGACTGCCGGCTACAGCGTTGCCGTGGATCGCACCGTGGTACCGCTGGGCAGCCTGCTGTGGCTGTCGACCACCCGTCCGGACGGCACGCCGCTGGTACGCCCGGTGGCCGCGCAGGATACCGGTGGCGCCATTGCCGGCGAAGTCCGCGCCGACCTGTACTGGGGCACCGGTGACGCCGCCGGGAAGCTGGCCGGCGACATGAAGCAGCAGGGCAGCCTGTGGATGCTGTGGCCGAAGGACGTGACGCTGCCGGCCCGCTGACCGCAGACCGGGCCGCGGCGATGCCCGCGCGAGGTAGCGTTCGCGGGCCATGGGGATTGGCGGACGAATGGTCAAATTTTAAGGATTTTATGTAGCAAACAGTCCCGAAAAGGGGCGCAAAGTGGACCTGTCGAAACCCACTCACTTCGCAGGAGATTCCACCATGAACACCGTCACCCGCACCCTGGCCGCCACTGCCCTGGCTCTGTCCCTGCAGGCCGGCCTGTCCGCCCAGGCTGCGCAAGCGGCGCCCGCCACCGCCGTCACCGCCGTCGCCCGTACCGCCAGCACCCTCACCACCGCCGATGGCGTGCAGCTCTACTACAAGGACTGGGGTCCGAAGGATGGCCCGGTGGTCACCTTCAGCCACGGCTGGCCGCTGGACTCGGACAGCTGGGAATCGCAGATGATCTTCCT
Source organism: Stenotrophomonas sp. GD04145 (assembly GCF_029835135.1). Lineage (NCBI taxonomy): Bacteria > Pseudomonadati > Pseudomonadota > Gammaproteobacteria > Lysobacterales > Lysobacteraceae > Stenotrophomonas > Stenotrophomonas sp. GD04145. The sequence continues at coordinate 91,469 of NZ_JAODZG010000008.1, forward strand.
GGCCGACCATGGCTACCGCGTGATCGCGCATGACCGCCGCGGTCATGGACGCTCCAGCCAGCCGTGGGAAGGCAACGACATGGACCACTATGCCGATGACCTGGCCACGGTGATCAACACGCTGGATCTGCATGACGTGACGCTGGTGGGCTTCTCCACCGGGGGGGGCGAAGTGGCGCGCTACATCGGCCGCCATGGCACCGGCCGGGTGAAGAAGGCCGTGCTGATCAGCTCGGTGCCGCCGCTCATGCTCAAGACCGCCGACAACCCCGGCGGCGTACCGATCGAAGTGTTCGATGGCCTGCGCAAGGCGCAGCTGGAAAACCGCTCGCAGCTGTACCGCGACATTCCCTCCGGCCCGTTCTATGGCTTCAACCGCCCGGGCGCGAAGGTTTCGCAGGCCATGATCGACGCCTGGTGGGCGCAGGGCATGCTGGGCGGGCACAAGAACACCTACGATTCGATCGCCGCATTCTCGGCAACCGATTTCCGCCAGGACCTGAAGAAGTTCGACGTGCCGACGCTGGTGATCCACGGTGATGACGATCAGATCGTGCCCATCGACGTTGCCGGCCGCATGTCGGCCAAGCTGATCAAGGGCGCCCGCCTGATCGTCTACCCGGGTGCGCCGCATGGCCTGACCGAAACCCACAAGGACAAGGTCAACCAGGACCTGCTGGCCTTCCTGCAGCAGAAGTGAGTGCAGGGCCCCGGCGGTGAGCCGGGGCCTTCTGCCGTGATCGACGGGCGCATGGCAGGTCATCGCCGGGCCCCTGCGGTGCCCGCTGGGCGATAATGCCGCCCTCTGAACTCTCCGGCTGCCTCCACAGCCAGGACTCCGGCAATGAAGAACGCAAAGAAGTACTACAAGCACTGGGCCGAATCGGGCCTCGGCAAGGGCAACGTGCTGATGGAAGCACGGGGCGACAGGATCGTCCGCCAGGTGGAGATCTACGGCTCCAAGCTGGTATGGGCCGATGAAAACGGCCAGAGCGATGACCGTTTCATGCTGGCTGACCAGCCCGTCTCGTTCCTGGATTTCGATTCCGACGACGAGATCAGCGCGCGCGAATTTGAAATCGCGTGGAAGAAGGCCAGGGAAGCGACCGGCTATCCGTCTGCCTGACGCCCGGCAAACCGGCGTCCCCGATGGCTGCCAGAACTGAAATGTTATAAAGTTTCATTTTTGGAACTCCATCTCCTTCCCCATGAAGACCCCCACGCTGCTGGCCGCCCTGGCGGCGGCTCCCCTTGCCCCTGACGCATTGGCGCAGTCAGCCGACGCGGCGCTCACCCTGGGCAAGGTCGATGTCCACCAGCACCGGGAAGGCGCCCTCAGCGCGCACCAGGTACTCACCTCCGTCGACGTTCTGGGCGCAGACCAGATTGAAGACCGCACCGTGTCCCACAGCTGGGAACTGCTGGGGCAGATGCCCGGCATCCAGCTGACCGAAACACGCCAGGGTGCCGAGTCGGGCAAGGTCAGCTTCCGCGCCTTCAATGGCGAGGGTTACCTCAATGCCATCAAGACCCTGATCGATGGCATCCCGAGCAACGTCAACAGCGGCAACCAGCGCTTCATCGACATGCTGTTCCCGCTGGAAATCAGCTACATCGAGGTGGTGCGCGGGACCAACGATCCGCGTTATGGGCTGCACAACATCGGCGGCAACGTGAACTTCGGTACCCGCCAGGGCGGCAGTTACACCGATGCACGGCTGGCCTATGGCAGCTACAACACGCGCGATGCGCAGCTGGCGGTGGGCCGCGAATCCAACGGCTTCGCGCAGAACTACTTCATCGGCACCCAGGCCAGCGACGGTTATCGCGAGCACGACACCTCCAGGAAGTATTCGCTGGGTGGCAAGTGGTTCTACGGTTCACTGGACGATGGCCTGCGCGTGGGCCTGACCGCGCGCGCCTATCACCACGAGGCGGACGAGCCCGGCTTCATGACGGCCGAGGAACTGCGCACGCACCGCCGTGGCAGCGACCTGCGCAACGCCCATGACGGCGACGACCGCGACATGCGCCAGTTCGCCGCGCATCTGGACCTGAAGCTGTCCGACGCGCTCGTTCTCGGCACCCGGCTGTACTACAACCGTTACCAGGACGATCGGCGCGTGACCTTCAGCGACCTGCCCACCGGCAACCTGCCGCGCCAGCGGCGGCTGTGGGACGAGCGCCAGGCCGGCCTGCTCACCACGCTTACTTGGCAGCCCGCAGCCACGCTGACGGTGGAGGGCGGGTTGAACTACGAGCAGCAGGACAACGGTTACATCCGCGAGCGGTATGCCTACGCCGAACCCACCGATTTCACCCGCCCGCCGGCCCGCGTGCAGAACGACGACCGCCATAGCTTCGACAACGTGGGCGCTTATCTGCAGGCCATCTATCAGCCAGCCGCCGCCTGGAAGATCGTGCCGGCCTATCGCGTGGACCGCTTCAGTGGCCGCACGCGGTTGATGGATGGCACCCGCGGGCGGCTGCAGGACTACGGCACCATCGGCCAGCCCAAGCTGAGCGTCATCCACAGCCTGGGCGACACCACCCACGTCTACGCGAACTGGGGCCGCACGTTCCAGGTGCTGACCGGCGCCACCGCGCCGGCCTATCTCACGCCCGGGCAGACGCCGATGCGTCCTTCCACCAACACCGGCATGGAGCTGGGCCTGAAGTTCCAGCCCTTTGACGGCGCCCAGGCCCGCCTGGCGGCATGGCAGCAGGATGCGGAGAACGAGGTATCCAACATGCCGGCCACCGGCACCACCGTCACCCTGGGCAAGACCCGGCGCCGTGGCGTGGACGCGCAGTTGAGCCTGCAGGTGGGCGACGACTGGACAGTGTGGGCCTCGCATGCGTACCAGGAAGCGAAGATCACCCGCGACAACCGCGCCCCCGGCGTGTCCCTGCAGGGTCGCGAAGTGGCCGCCACCCCGCGCCACATCAGCAACCTGGGCGTGGACTACCAGGCCAGCCAGGCACTGCGGCTGGGTCTGCAGGCGCGCGCGCAGGGCGACTACTACCTGGAAGAGCGCAACGTGGCCGGCAGGTTCGGCGGCTTCGCCGTGCTCGACCTTACTGCCGCGTACCGGATCAATCCGCGCTGGAGCGTGGACCTGCAGCTGAAGAACGTCACCGGACGCGAGTACGCCTACGCGTGGTACGACAGCTTCTTCTGGGACAGTGCCCGGCCGATGTTCTCGCCTGCCCCCGGCCGCATCGTCTTCGTCGGCCTCAGCATGAAGCTGTAGCCCGGCGGGGCGCTTCGGGCTGCGGAAGGAACGCATCTGCCACGCTTTTGCACTACATTGGTGCAATGTCCGACCCCGCGCCGCCACCGTCCCTCGATGCCCTGGGTACCCCCTTGGCCTGGGCCGCTGCCGACGGCCGCATCACCGGCTGCAATCCGGCCTTCGGCCGCTGGCTGGGCGTCAGCGGCCGTCGCCTGCTGGGCCAGCCCCTGGCGGCGCTGGAGGTGCAGGGCGAGGCGCTGGCCCACTTCCTGGCCCGCGACGAGCGTGACAGCCTGCGCCTGCACCGGCTGGCACTGGCGGTACCGGGAGAGGCACCCCGCTTCGCCGAAGGCTGGATGAGCCGCCGTGATGATGGCGGCTGGCTGCTGGAGGCGCATCCGGTCGATGAGTTCCCCGGGCTTGACCCCACCCAGGCCTTGCCGAGCGCACTCAGCGCGGCACTGAAGGGCCTGGCCCACGAACTGCGCAACCCGCTGGCTGGCCTGAAAGGCGCGGCGCAGCTGCTGGCGCGCCGTGCCGCACAGCGCGATGCCAGCGAGCGCGAACTGATCGAACTGATCGGTTCGGAGATCGAACGCCTCAACGGGTTGCTTGACCAGCTGCTGTCGCCGGCGCCGGCCGCACCGCATGCCGCCTTGAACATCCATGCAGCACTGGAGCGCGTGCTGCGCCTGGCCGAGAACGAAGCGGGCTGGGCGGTGCGCCTGCAACGCGACTACGACCCCAGCATTCCCGAGCTGGATGGCGACGCCGACCGCCTTACCCAGGCAGTGTGGAACCTGGTGCGCAATGCGATCCAGGCCGGCGCGGGCACCATCACCCTGCGCACGCGTGTGGAGCATGGTGCGCGGGTTGCCGAGCGGCTGCATACGCTGGCGCTGCGGCTGGAGATCGCCGACGACGGTCGCGGCGTACCCGAGGAGCTGGCCGAACACCTGTTCCTGCCTCTGGTCAGTGGTCGCGCCGAAGGCACCGGCCTGGGCCTGGCGTTGGCCCAGCAGGTCGCGCGCGAGCATCGCGGCACGCTGACCTACCGCTCGCGGCCCGGCCACACCGTATTCACCCTGCTGCTGCCGATCGGCAGCGGCACCGTTCCGGCCGAGGAGGCCCCGCGCGATGTCTGACGCGTCCCCTTCACCCCAGCGGATCTGGGTGGTCGACGATGACCGCGCCGTGCGCTTCGTGCTGTGCACCGCGCTGCGCGAGGCGGGCTACCGGGTCGATGATTTCGACAGCGCCGCCGCCGCCCTGCAGGCGCTGGCCGAGGGCTCTCCGCCGGCACTGTTGTTCACCGATGTGCGCATGCCCGGCGATGACGGCCTGGTGTTGCTCGACAAGCTCAAGGCTGCCTTGCCACAGCTGCCGGTGGTGGTGATGTCGGCCTACACCGATGTCGCCAGCACGGCGGGCGCCTTCCGCGGCGGCGCGCACGAATTCCTGTCCAAGCCGTTCGATCTGGATGACGCCGTAGCGCTGGCCCAGCGCGTGCTGCCGGCGGTCGCGCCGGCACTGGCCGCGCCGGTACCAGCCACGGAGGCCTCCGCCGACCCGTCGCCGCAGCTGGTTGGCGATACGCCGCCGATGCGCGCGCTGTTCCGCGCCATCGGCCGGCTCGCGCAGGCGCCGCTGGCAGTGCTCATCACCGGTGAAACCGGCACCGGCAAGGAACTGGTGGCCAACGCGCTGCACCGCGAATCGCCGCGTGCGCAGGGCCCGTTCGTGGCATTGAACACCGCCGCCATTCCCGCCGAGCTGCTGGAGAGTGAACTGTTCGGCCATGAAGCCGGTGCGTTCACCGGCGCACAGCGCCGGCACATCGGCCGCTTCGAGCAGGCCGACGGTGGCACCCTGTTCCTCGATGAAATCGGCGACATGCCCCTGCCGCTGCAGACGCGCCTGCTGCGCGTGCTGGCGCAGGGCGAGTTCTTCCGTGTCGGCGGTCGCGAACTGATCCGTGTCGATGTGCGCGTGATCGCAGCGACCCACCAGGACCTGGAAGGACGGGTGGCGCAGGGGCTGTTCCGCGCCGACCTGCTGCATCGCCTGGACGTGGTGCGCCTGCAGCTGCCGCCGCTGCGTGAGCGCCGCGAGGACATCGCGCAGCTGGCCACCACCTTCCTGGCGGCGGCCGCACGCCGGCTGGATACGCCGACCAAGCGCTTGACCGCCGCTGCCTTGCAGGCGCTGCGCGAGCACGACTGGCCGGGCAATGTGCGCGAACTGGAGAACGTGTGCTGGCGGATGGCCGCACTGGCCGCCGCCGACACCATCGGCGTGGCCGACGTGGATACCGCGCTCAACCGGGCACGCACCCGGCGCAGCAGCACCGGCGGCACCGACCCGGGGCAGTGGGAGGCGCTGCTGTCGGAGTGGGCGCGGCGGCAACTGGCGGAGGGCGTGGAAGGGCTGCATGCGCAGGTGCGCGAGCGCGTCGATCACGCCCTGCTGGACGCTGCCCTGCAGATCACCCACGGTCGCCGCGCGGAAGCAGCGTCGCGGCTGGGCCTGGGCCGCAACACGCTGACCCGCAAGCTGGGCGCAGGCCGCCGCCGCGGCCCCCATTGAACGGTCCCTGCACGCGATCCTCGCATCCGCTTGCCGAACCGTTGATCCCTCATGGACGATGCCGTCCGTAGTGTCACCTGCAAGGAGTCTTCGATGCGCCTGTTACCTGCCCTTCTTCCGCTGTCCGCCGCCGCGCTGCTGTCCGCGTGTGGCAGTACGCCGAAGCCGCAGCCCACGCCACCGCCGCCGGTCGTGACCAGTACCGCACAGCAGGCCGAGGCGAATCTGGCCCCGGCGTCGGCCAGCATCGTCAGTGGCCGGCTGGTGCTGAAGGTCGAACCGGCAGGCGTACATATCACCGGCCTGGTCGGTGGCCTGCAGCCGATGCAGCAGGCAGGCTTCCATATCCACGAGCGTGGTGATTGCAGCGCTGTGGATGCCAGCAGTGCGGGCAATCACTTCAATCCCGGCGGCGTCGCGCACGGTCGCGCCGGTGCCGGCACGCATCACCTGGGCGACATCGACAACCTGCGTGCCGATGCCCAGGGCCGCGCCAACGTCGACATCCACCTCAAGGGCGTTACTCTGGGCGGAGGCGCCGCCACCGATATCGCAGGACGCGCATTGGTCGTGCATGCCAATGCCGATGACTATCGCAGCCAGCCTGCCGGCAATGCCGGCGTTCGCATCGCCTGCGGCGTGATCCGCGTGACGCGCTGATCGCCGCCGGCCATCTTCCAAGGAGAGCATCCATGCGTCTGATCCATACTTCGCTGTTCGCGGCCATCGCCGCCCTGGGCCTGGCGGCCTGCGGCAAGCCGGCCGACACCCCGCAGACCGAGACGCCGCCGGCCGCGCCGGCCGAGAGCGCAACCACCGAACCGGCGCCCGCTGCAGAACCGGCGTCCGCCGCCGATGCCTCGGCCACGGCCGAGCTGGCACCCACCCAGGGCAACGAGACCAAGGGCAGCGTCACCTTCAAGCGGGTTGACGGCAAAGTGCACGTCACGGGCCAGATCAGTGGCCTGAAGCCCGGCAGCGAACACGGTTTCCACATCCACGAGAAGGGCGACTGCAGTGCGCCGGACGGCACCAGCGCCGGCGGTCATTTCAACCCGGGCAAGCAGGACCATGGCAGCGTGGCCAGTGATCCGCACCACGGTGGCGACATGCCCAACATCAAGGCCGACGACAAGGGCGTGGCCACCATCGATGGCCCGGTGTCGAGCAACGTGAACATCGGCAAGGGCGATGATTTCGACATCATCGGCCGTGGCCTGATCGTCCACGCCGATCCGGATGACTACACCAGCCAGCCGACCGGCAACGCCGGTGCGCGCCTGGCCTGCGCAGTGATCCAGAAGGCCCCGTAAGGCCGGCCCCGCTGGATTGGAAAACGCCGGCGCAGGCCGGCGTTTTTCTTTGCATCCCTTTCTGTAGAGCCGAGCCCAGGCTCGGCTGCTTTTCCGGCGGCCTGAGCCGAGCATGGGCTCGGCTCTACAACACGCGGCCGCCGTTTCCTTTTCAGCGCGCCAGCAACTCGCGCGCGTCCTGTCCCGCCTCGCAATGCACGAACAGCACCGGCACACCGTGTGCTTCCAGCACCGCGGCCATCTGCCGCTGGCGCATCAGGAACTGCTCATAGATGCCCTGCAGGCGATCGCAGTCGCCACTGTCATGGCTGTAGTGGGCGCACCAGCCGGCCGGATCGAACAGTGCCATGCGCGCCTCGCCATGGCTGTAGCGCAGCAACGGCTCCGGTGCGGCCTCAAGCCATTCATCCTCGCCCGGCGCCATGATCGCGGTCTCGATCAACGGCCACAGCGCGGCCAGGCCCTGGTTGTCGTACTGCATCGACATCATCGCGGCCAGGTCGTTCACGGTGAAATAGCGCGCATGCTCGATGCGGGCACCGAAACTGTTCTGCGCCATCAGCGCGGTATCGGCATGGGCCATGCCATTGGCCAGCAGCACCTCTTCCAACGCATCGGCCACCGCACGGGTGGTCGCCACATCACTGCCGGTCAGCAGGAACGGCAGCACACGCAGGCCGCCACCCACCAGCGTCGAATCGGCCTGGAACGGCAGCGGCACATCGCCATTGGCATCGGTACCGAAGGCCAGCAGCCGCGGGCCCTGGTTGCGGCCCGGCGCGCGCATCTGCAGTTCTTCCAGACGGCGATGGATCGGCCAGCCCGGGCGCAGCACTTCGGCCGGGTCGAAATGGGCGGCGGCCAGGACCAGGTCCAGCTCGGCCACGGCCGGCACCAGCTTGGACAGGTCGCGGCCGACGCGCTCGGCCAGTTCACCGGCCTGGTCTGCGCTGAGTACCGCCTGGCGGGGGATCTCGCCGCCGGCCAGTTCCAGGGCCAGCACGCCAAGGGCATTCATCGCGGGGTCGGGTTTGCTCATGGTTCCACGGTTGGCCCATCACAGGGCGGCAGCTACACTTGGCCCCATTATGCCTGCTCTGTCGTGCAGGCCATGTTGCAGACACCCTCATCCATGCCAGGTATCTCCATGCCCAACGCTCGTCCCGTCGCCATTCTCGGTGGCGTCCGCATTCCGTTCTGCCGCCAGAACACCGCGTATTCGGATGTCGGCAACCTCGGCATGTCGGTACGCACGCTGGGTGCGCTGGTCGAACGCTTCGGCCTGCACGGCCAGCAGCTGGGTGAAGTGGCGATGGGTGCGGTGATCAAGCACTCCAGCGACTGGAACCTGGGCCGCGAAGCCACGCTGTCCTCCGGACTGTCGCCGCTCACCCCGGGCATCACCCTGCAGCGCGCCTGCGGCACGTCGCTGGACAGCATCATCACCGTCGCCAACAAGATTGCCCTGGGCCAGATCGAATCGGGCATCGGCGGCGGGTCGGACACCACTTCCGACGTGCCGATCGTGTACGGCAAGAAGCTGCGTGCACGCCTGCTGGCCGCCAACCGCGCCAAGAGCACCGGCGACAAGATCCGCGCGCTGACTTCCGGCTTCAAGTTCTCCGAACTCAAGCCCGAGTTCCCGGGCGTGGCCGAACCGCGCACCGGCAAGAGCATGGGCGACCATTGCGAGGACATGGCCAAGGAATGGAACATCTCGCGCGACTCGCAGGACGAGTGGGCGGTGTCCTCGCACAAGAAGCTGGCCGCCGCCTATGAGCGTGGCTTCTTCAACGACCTGATCGCGCCGTTCCGCGGCGTGGAGCGCGACAACATCCTGCGCCCGGATACCTCGCTGGAAAAGCTGGCCACGCTGAAGCCTGCGTTCGACAAGGTGTCCGGCCGCGGCACCCTGACCGCCGCCAACTCCACGCCGCTCACCGATGGTGCCGCGGCGGTGCTGCTGGCCAGCGAGGAATGGGCCCGCGCCCACGGGCACGAGCCGCAGGCCTACCTGCGCGATGCGCATGTCTCGGCCGTCGATTTCGTGCACGGCGAAGGCCTGCTGATGGCACCGACCGTGGCCGTGCCTGAGATGCTCAAGCGCAATGGCCTGACCCTGCAGGACTTCGACATCTACGAAATCCACGAAGCGTTTGCCGCACAGGTGCTGTGCACCCTGCGCGCGTGGGAGAGCGAGGATTACTGCCGCAACCGGCTGGGCCTGGAGGCACCGCTGGGCCGCATCGATCCGGACAAGATCAATCTGCTGGGCTCGTCGCTGGCTACAGGTCACCCGTTTGCCGCTACCGGTGCGCGTGTGATCGCCACGGCCGCAAAGCAGCTGGCCGAACGCGGCGGCGGCCGCGCGCTGGTGTCGATCTGCACGGCAGGCGGCATGGGCGTGGTGGCGATCGTCGAGCGCTGATCGCTGCAGAAGGCTGTACATGGAAAAGCCGCCCGGATGGGCGGCTTTTTCGTTGCGGACCCGGTGGGGTGCCGACCCTTCGCCGGCACTGCACCGGTCAGGGAAGACGGGGGTTGCCGAACTCGTCGCGCTCTTCGTTGGCGTTGTACACCGGGGGTTGCGGCACCGTCGGCAGATCTTCCACGGTGGCGCGCGGCGGCACTTCATCGGCACCGGCCCCTGCCGTGCGCACCAGCGCCACACTGTCCTCGCCGCGCTGCAGGCGCAGCGCGTTGGCCAGGCACTGTGCAGCCAGGGCATGTTCACCCCGCTGGGCGAACAGCTCACCCAGCGCTTCCCAGGCCGGGGCACCGGCGCCGCTGGCGATCGCTTCGTGCAGGAACGTATCGGCAGCGTCCCATTGCTGCTGGGCCAGGGCGACGCGGCCCTGTGCCAGGCGCAGCGCCGCCGAATCGTCATGCACGTTGCGCCAACGCTGCAGGTTGGCCTGGCGGGTGGCGAGGCGTTCGGCGGGCAGGCGGCCATACAGGGCCACCAGTTCGTCGTCCCAACGCTGGTCCAGGGCGTGCTCCAGCGCCAGCAGCGCCGGCTCGTCCCAGTTCAGCGCCACCGCGCGGCTGGCATAGGCGCCCACCACGTCGGGGGTCGGCCGCAGCGCTTTCGGCGTGGCTTCCCACTGCGCGGCCAACGCATTGACGTCGGCCGCTTCCAGCAGCGCCTGCGCGGCCAGGCGCGCTTCCAGTTCGCTGTTGGATTCGGCCGGCAGCACCTTGCTCTGACGCAGGGCGCCCAGCTGTCCATACGCTTCGTGCGCACGACCGGCGCGGGCCAGTGCCTCGGTGCGCAGCCACAGGCCACGCGGCGGAAGCGGCTGGATCGCGGCCACGTCCAGCACGTTGATCGCGTCCACCGGCAGGTCGCGCGCCAGCAGTTGCTCGGCGCGCAGCAGCGCCTGCAGGGTGGCATCGGATTCACCCAGCCGCTGCAGCAGCGCCTCACCTGCGCTGGCGTCAGCACGTGCCTGTGCACTGCGCACGGCATTGGCCAGCGCCACCGCGCTCAGTTCCGGATCCTTGGCGGCGCCGTCGAGCAGCTTTTCCGCACGCTGCCACTGGCCGTGCTCGTAAGCCTGCAGGCCATCGATCAGGCGCACCCGGCCCTGCTTGCGGCGGTAGCGGCCCCACGCACGGAACGGTGCGGCGATCAGGCTCCACAGCAGCCACAGCACCAGGACTGCAATCACAGTCAGCAGCGCCACCTTCGGCAGGTTGCTGTGATAGTCGTAGCCGCCATAGCGCAGAATCACTTCGCCATAGCGGTTGAGATCGTCGGTGCCGAGCCATTGCGCGGCGACCACACCAATGGCCACGGCCAGCAACAGCACGACCAGGGATTGCAGGGGTTTCATTCGGGTAGCCTCCGGTCGGTCTGGGTGCGCAGCTGTTGCAGGGTGCTGCCTAGGACGGTGTTGCTGGTCTGCAAGGGAAGCTCGCGCAAGGCCTGCAGTTCAGCACGCTGCGCGCGCAGGGCCGGTGAATCCGGCCAGCGCCGCTGTGCCCACTGCTCCACGCGCGACAGCGCGGCGTCACGGCCGGCACGGTCGCCGCGCTCGATCGCCGCCCGGGCCAGGGTCAGTTCCAGTTGCAGTGCATCGTCGGCGTTGCGCCGTTCGGCGGCGGTCAGCGGACCGTTCTGGCGGCTCGGGCTGATATCGACGAAGGGCGCCAAAGCGGCCTGCCACCACGGTCGCGTCTGGTCGCCGGCCGGCGTACTGGCCACCTGGGTCGGCAGCCCCTGCAGGGCGCCGGCCAACGCATCCAGTCGCTGCAGCGCCTGAACGCGGGGTCCGGCACCCAACGCATCGAGGGCATCGCGCTCCTGTACCAGCGCCTGGCGCAGGTTCAGTCCCTCGCTGTCGGGCAGCGCGGCCAGCGCGGTCGCGGCCTGTGCATAAAGACGGCGGGCACCTTCGACATCGTCGGCGTAGTTCAAGCGCTGTGCGGCCTGGGTCAGCAGCAGTTCGGCCTCGTCGCGCTGCACGGCCTGCCGGCCCTGGTTGGCGCTGTCGGCGAGCTTGGCGAGGTTTTCCTCCAGCAGCGCGCTGCGCTGCGACAGGCCCAGCATCTCGTCGCGCAGCACACGGTTGGTTGCGGCCGCGTCCTGCAGGCGTTGGCTGGTTGCGCGCTGGTCGCGACGCAGCGCATCCAGCGTGGCCTCCAGGCCCTGCAACTGCACCGCCATCGTCCGCGACTGTGCTTCCTGCTCATGCTGTTGCTGCTGCCAGAAACGCCAACCGGCATAGCCCCCTGCACCGAGCACGGCCACCACCGCCAGCGGCAGCAGCCAGCGCAGGGAGCGGCGGGGTGGGGAAACGGGGGCGGTGTCGTTCATCAGGCTTCCTTGTCGGCGGCGTCGCCGGAAGGGTTCCGGCAGGCAGCGTCAGGCACAGCATCCCTGTTGCCGACGACAGCGGCAAGCGTGACCCACGTCCCTGTTCAGGTCGCTGCCGGCCCGGTGAGCGTGGTGTGTGCAGCGGCGATCAACTGCGGGGTGGTCGGCCCCGCGCTGCGTACCACCCGCAGGCCCAGCGCCTGCGCCTGCACGCCCAGCCGTTCGCTGGCGACCAGCGCGGTGGCATGGGCCTGCAGCCGCTGCTGCCACTGCGGCGACAGCTGCTCCCACACACGTTGCAGGGCTTCACCGCTGCTGACCGCCATCAGCCAGGGCGCAGAACACTCTCCCAGCCGTGACAGGGCGCGAGGCGACAGGCGCAGTGGTTGGCGCCGATAGACGTCGGCACGTTCGATGCTGGCACCCGCCGCCTGCAGCCGGGCGGCAATCAGGCCCCGGCCACCGGGCGCGGTGACCAGCCCGATCCGCAGGCCCTGTACCGCCGCCAGTACAGGCAGGGCCAGCAACCCCTCGCTGTCCATCCGCTGCGGCGCGTGGACCTCGCTGATGCCGTGCGCCTGCAACGCGCGTGTGGTGCCCTCGCCAACCGTCAGCCACGGGCTGTGCTGCGCCGGGCGCAGCGGCAGCAGCGCGGCAGCCGCCGTGACGGCTGCGGGGCTGGTGAACACCACCCGATCGCAGTTCAGCGCGCGTTGCAGCTGGCGCACCACGGCAGGGCCCTGCAAGCGTTGCAGCCGCCACGGCGACAGCGCCACCAGCTGCCCGCCGAGCCCAGCAACGGCGCGGCGCAGCGCCGCATGCTGGCCCTGCGGACGCAGCGAGATCAGCGTCCAGCCCGCGCCGCGGCACGCGCTGCCAGTGGGTATCGTATGGTCATCCATTGCCTGCATTATGCGGGCCCGCCGTTGTCGTGGTTGCTGCTCCGATGTCCGTTGATGCCCTGAGCTCCTCGTTGGCCTCCCTGCAGGAGGTGCTGGACTGCATGCCTGCGGTCCGTGCCATGCAGATCCGCCTGGACGGCTATGCCGATGGCGTGCTGCGCATCACCGCGCCGCTGACGGCGAACGTCAACGACAAGGGCAACGCCTTCGGTGGCAGCCTGGCCTCGGTGCTGACCCTGTCCGGCTGGGCGCTGGTCAGCCTGCGCCTGCGCCTGGCCGGCCACGACGCCGAGGTCTACGTGGCCGACAGCAACCTGCGCTACCTGGCACCGGTCTATGAAGACCTGCACGCGCAGGCCGAGGCGGCCGAAAGCGGTGCCTGGGACACCTTCCTGGCCACCTTCCGCCAGCGTCGCAAGGCCCGCATCAGCATCATCGCCACCCAGCCGGCCGCCGACGGCCGGGCCGCTGCCGAGTTCAGCGGTCGCTTCGTTGCCTTCGCCAAAGGGTAGGATGGCAGGCTGACGCCCTGCGGAAACCCCTGATGCGCCGCCTCATCCAGATCCTGTTGTGTTCCCTGCTGCTGGTCAGCGCCATGGCCGGTGCCGACGAGCTGAGCCGCAAGCAGCGCAAGATGCTGGAAGAGACCCAGATCGCCTACGGAGCGACGATCCGCTGGGGCAGCATGGACGACGCCATCGGCTACCTGGATCCGGTGCTGCGCAAGGAAAAGCCGCCCACCGAGTTCGAGCTCAACCGTTATGCACAGCTGCGGGTGTCCTCCTACCGCGAGCGCAGCAGCGCCTCGCTGCCCGATGGCCAGGTCGAGCGCCGGGTGGAAATCGGCGTCATCAACCAGAACACCCAGGCAGAGCGCACCGTGGTGGTGACCGAGCGGTGGCGCTGGGATGCCGAGGCCAAGCGCTGGTGGCAGGCCGGTGGCCTGCCGGATCTGTGGCAGGGGCAGTGACGGGCCGCGTCCGGCTTGTGCGACAATCGGCGCCCGCTTATCGACCCGTGACCTGAGTGAATTACGAAGAGTTGCTGGCCTTTGCAGGCCGAAACCCGATGCTGTCCGCGGCCCTGGTCGGCCTGACCGTGGCCCTCATCGTCACCGAAATCCGCCGCCTGTTCCGGGGCTTCAAGGGCATCAAGCCCGCCGAACTGACCCAGCTGATGAATGCGGGCGGCACGGTGGTGGTGGACCTGTCCGCCAGCGGTGACTTCGAAAAGGGCCACATCGCCGGCAGCCGCAATGCGCAGGCCAGCGCGTTCGGCCCGGAGCACAAGCTCGTGGCCAGCGCCAAGCAGGCGCCGGTGGTTCTGGTGTGCCGCAACGGCAACGCATCGGAAACCGCCGCCAAGGCGCTGAAGAAGGCCGGTTTCGAAAAGGTCTTCGTGCTCGAGGGCGGCATTCCCGCCTGGCAGCAGGCCGAACTGCCGCTGGTCAAGGGCCGCAACTGATTGCCGCAGGTGGCGGATCCGGCCTTGTATGGGCCTGATGCCGCCCCCATCGCAGTAATTCGACCCTAGTTTTCATTGCATTCACCTGGAGTTACTGGAAATGTCCGAAGAGATCACCAACGGCGCCGCTGCGCCGGTCGATGCCGCTACCGGCCCCGCTTTCACCGTCGAGAAGATCTACGTCAAGGACGTCTCCTTCGAGTCGCCGAACGCACCGACCATCTTCAATGACCAGGTGCAGCCGGAGCTGCAGCTGAATCTGAACCAGCAGGTGCAGCGCCTGGGCGAGAACGCGTTCGAAGTCGTGCTGGCCGTCACCCTGACCTGCCAGGCCGGTGAGCGCACCGCCTACGTGGCCGAAGTGAAGCAGGCCGGCGTGTTCGGCCTGGTCGGCCTGGACCCGCAGTCGATCGACGTGCTGCTCGGCACCCAGTGCCCGAACATCCTGTTCCCGTACGTGCGCCAGCTGGTCAGCGATCTGATCCAGGCCGGCGGCTTCCCGCCGTTCTTCCTGCAGCCGATCAACTTCGAAGGCCTGTACGCAGAAACCCTGCGCCAGCGCCAGGAGCAGGGCGACGCACCGTCGCTGGCTGACTCCGAGCCGGCCGGCAACGCCTGAATCCGCCGCGACGTCACGGATGAGCACTACCGCTGACAAGATCGCCGTGCTGGGCGCCGGTTCCTGGGGAACCGCGCTGGCCAGCCTGCTCGCCCGGCACGGTCATCCGACCGTGCTGTGGGGGCGTGATGCCGCCGTGGTCGAGGCCATCGACCAGCGCCACGAGAATCCGCGCTACCTGCCGGGCATCCCGCTGCCGGACAGCCTGCATGCCACCACCGACCTGGCGTCGGCGGTGCACGGTGCCGCCTGGATCCTGGTGGTGACCCCGTCGCACGCGTTCAACGAGACCGTGCGCGCGCTGGCGCCGCTGCGTCCGGCCGGTGCCGGCGTGGCCTGGGCGACCAAGGGTTTCGAGCCCGGCTCCGGCCGTTTCCTGCATGAAGTCGCGCGCGAGATCCTCGGCGAGGACGTGCCGCTGGCTGTCGTCACCGGGCCGTCGTTCGCCAAGGAAGTCACCCAGGGCCTGCCCACCGCGATCACCGTGCACGGCGACGTGCCGGCGTTCGCGCAGACCGTGGCCGAAGCCATGCATGGCCCGGCGTTCCGTGCCTACACCGGCGACGACATGGTCGGTGCCGAGCTGGGGGGCGCGATGAAGAACGTGCTGGCCGTGGCCACCGGCGTTGCCGATGGCATGCAGCTGGGCCTCAACGCCCGTGCCGGCCTGATCACCCGCGGCCTTAACGAGATGCTGCGGCTGGCCGCGGCAATCGGTGCCAAGCCGGAAACCCTGATGGGTCTGGCGGGCCTGGGCGATCTGGTGCTGACCTGCACCGGCGACCTGTCGCGCAACCGCCGCCTGGGCCTGGCCCTGGGCCGCGGGCAGACGCTGCGGGATGCCGTGCGCGAGATCGGGCAGGTGGTTGAATCGGTGCAGACGGCCGATGAGGTGATGCGTCAGGCACGCCGACACGGCATCGACCTGCCGATCTCCGATGGCGTACGCGCCGTACTGCACGGCGAGCAGACCCCGGCAGAGGGCCTGCGCGCATTGCTGGCGCGCGAACAGAAACCGGAATATCCGGACACGCTGTTCAAGTAACCGAAAACCCCGGCCAAGCGCCGGGGTTTTTTCATCAGGGAGTACCCCATGCGGGTGCCGGACCGGACACAGGCTTTGGTGGGTGCCAAGCTTGCTTGGCATCACGCGTGCAGCATATCCACGCATGGCGTGGATCCACTGCAACGCCCGATCACCGCGCCCGTGGCGGCGCGTTGCCGTTGTCCATGTCCGAGAAGATCAGCCAGGGTCCATCGCCCGCGCGCGTCAGCGTCAGCGTGAACTTTCCGGTATCGCCGACGTTGCCGCCAAACGTGTAGGCACCAATGATGTAGGCCGTGCTCCTGTCCACCGCGTACGCCAGCGCACGCAGGCGCAGCGGGCTTCCGCCCTGTCCGGCGTAGGCGGCCGCGATCGCGTCGCGCCCGCGCACCGGCGGCTGGTGGCTTTGCAGAATGAATCCGTCTTCGGCGAACAGCGCCGCCAGTGCCTTGCCATCGCCCGCGCTCCACGCCCGCTCGTAGTCGCGCAGCACGCGATCCAGTGCCGCAGGCAGTGCCACGTCGGGCAGGCGTTCAGCGGGCGGCGGTGCGCTGCTGGCGTGTTGCGCAAGGGCAGGACCGGCCAGCAGCACGGTGGCAAGAAGGATCGCGGCATGGAAGGGTCGGCGCATGCGAAGAGTCCCGGGCGGTGGCAGAAGCCTGGCCTCAAGAATAACCACACGGGCCGGCCCCGGATCACGCGGCCGAGGGTGCGCGAAACCTCCCTGTCAGCCCGGCCGCA
Organism: Stenotrophomonas sp. GD04145; assembly: GCF_029835135.1. Taxonomy (NCBI): domain Bacteria; kingdom Pseudomonadati; phylum Pseudomonadota; class Gammaproteobacteria; order Lysobacterales; family Lysobacteraceae; genus Stenotrophomonas; species Stenotrophomonas sp. GD04145. The sequence goes on from NZ_JAODZG010000008.1 coordinate 108,194, forward strand.
GCAAGGTGCCGGCCTGCACTGACAGTGACAGGCAGGCCATCACCAGTCCTTCCATCACGCGATCGCCCACGTACTGCTCCTCCGGCCCGTTCTGCCGGACACGCTCGGCGGCCAGCAGCATCTCCAGCGCCACCCGCAGGCCGGCGTGCGCGCAGTCGACATCGGCCAGCGCCAGCTGACGGCCAGGCAGCGGATGGCGTTCCGGCCAGGGCAGGCCATCGGCGGCTGCGCCGCTGCCGATCCGCTTCAGCGTGGCGATGAAGGTGTTGGGGTCGGACGGGGTCTGTTGGGGGGGCGCATCGGCATCGTTGGCCGGCGCGCTGTCGGAATGCGGAGGGGGAAACTCGGGTGTGGTCATTGATGAGGCTCCGTGCAGGACAGACGGTAGCCGCCACGGATAAAGGTGGCGGGCGGAGACGTGGCTCGAAAACCGGGAGGTTGCTAGGCCGGCAGGCACAAGGCCTCCACGCTCCGCCCGCCATGGCCGGCGGACGCGTTGCCAGCCGGCACCACACGAGGTGACACCGGCTGGCAACCGTAATCAAGCAACTCCACGGGTTTTCGATGCCCGGCCACCTTTTGGGGTGGCACCGCATCTGTACCTGTGTCACTGCGCAACGCCAATGAGCCGAGTTGTATTCAACCCACGATGCTCGACGCTTTCAGCATCCTCGCACACGGTTAAGTAGTCGCAGACGTTGATGGCGCAAGGGCCTCACGCGTTCGGGGAATTTGCGACACGAGTCGTGGTTGAGTGCTTAAGGGCGCCACGAAACCTGGACGATTGCGACAGGTGAGACGAGCGCAGATCGCCTGCGCGGCTTTCGTCAGAACGCAAGAGTCGCGCTCGCCATGACGTGCTTCCGACTGCGTCGACATCCATGCGTAGATCCGCTGAGTCAGTCATCGGTGCGTCCTCTCAGCGAAGGTAGCGAGCGGCGACCTCACTGCGTGAGAGGTTGGGCGCCATTGCCAGGCGGGCCTGCTGAAGGGCCAGGTACTGTGCTTCGTCAGGCAACGGAGGGATGGTTACCGTTTCGCGGCGGTCGAAGCCCACCAGCGCAGCATCGACCATCGCACCAGCCTCCATCAGGAAGCCAGGTGGAAACTCGTCCATGCTCCGCCCCGCCTTTTCCCAGAGTTCCGTGCGGGTCGCGCCAGGCAGGACTGCCTGGACGTAGATTCCGCGAGGCCCCAGTTGCGCCGCCAGCGCTTGACTGAGATTCAATAGATAGGCCTTGGTCCCGCTGTAGACGCCTTCGAACATCTCTGGCGCCAGTGCAAGCACGGACGACAGATTGATGATCGCGCCTTCGCCTCTGCGCAGGAACGCGCGGGCTGCCGCAGCACACAAGCGGGTCGGTGCGGTGACATTCAACGCGATGATTCTCTCCAGCGCTGCCGGCTCGTTCTCGAGCATTCCGCCTTTGAGTGACATACCGGCATTGTTCACCACAAGGCCGATATCACCTTGATCGATGCGTGCTTCGACCACGGCAAGCCCTTCCGGCAGCGTCAGGTCAACGGGGATGATCTCCACCGGCACGCCGGTCTCAGCCCGAAGCGCATCGGCGAGCGAGCCGAGCCGCTGTGCGTCGCGCGCGACCAGTACCAGGCCGTAGCCGCGACGCGCGAGGCGGTCCGCGTACACCGCTCCGATTCCAGTGGAGGCGCCAGTGACGAGTGCAACAGATTGGGAACTCATCGTCTTATCCTGATTGGAGTGATTCATCAGCGATTGACATCGACCAAGGTACGGCCTTTCGAATTGCCTTGAAGCATCTGCGCGGCGGCAGCCGGAACATCGCCCAGACTGATCTCCCGGGTGGTTGATGCCAGCTTGGCCAGGTCCAGGTCAGCGGCAAGCCGCCGCCATGCTTGCTCGCGCAGTTCAGCGGGTGCGCGGACGGAATCAATACCGGCAAGGGTCACTCCGCGCAGAATGAAGGGCAGAACCGTACCTTGCAGCTCGCGCCCGCCGACGAACCCGCAGGTAGTGGCGATACCGAGATACCGCGTCTGCGCCAGGGCGTTGACCAGAGTACGGCCGCCAACCGCGTCTACCGTAGCCGCCCAACGCTCGGCTTGAACCGGGGGAGCCTCTGCGGACAGCGTCGAGCGATCAATTATGTCAGCAGCGCCCAGCGACTTCAGATAGTTCGCCTCGCTTGCTTTGCCTGTAGACGCCACAACTCGATAGCCCAGGCCGGATAGAAGGGCCACTGCGACGGATCCGACACCACCCGATGCACCCGTGACCAGTACGTCCCCATCGCCTGGCTTGACGCCGTGTCGTTCAATTTCCAGCACGCTGAGCATGGCCGTGAGGCCTGCGGTTCCGATTGCCATGGCCGAACGTGCGTCGATGGCAGCCGGAAGCTTTACCAGCCAGTCGGCCGGAACTCGAGCAAGCTGCGAGAAGCCGCCATGGTGGGTCTGGCTGAGATCCCAGCCCGTTGCCACAACCGTGTCTCCCGCGCTGAAGCGCGGGTCTGCCGAAGACTCGACCGTGCCGGCGAAATCAATGCCTGGAATCAGCGGAAACTTCTGGATGATCTGCATGCCGGCCAGGGCGATCGCATCCTTGTAGTTCAGGTTGGACCACGCCACCCGTACGGTGACGGCATCATCTCCCAATGAAGACTCTTCCAACTGCTGAACGTCTGTGGTGACCGGACGGTCTGCGGATCGGTCGGAGACCAGAGCACTGAATGACACGGCGTATCCTTGGGGTGTGTGTGGTGCGAATATAGGCGTGCTCGGCGATGTTCGTAAGAACGTACATTTATCGCCCTTACTATCATCCGTGTGCCTATGAGCCTGGAGAAGACGCATGCGTACCAAACGACTGGATCCCAAAAGCGGGTGTGCCGTAGAGCTGACCCTCTCCGTCATTGGTGGGGTCTGGAAACCACTGTTGCTGTTTCACCTGCTCATGGGAAAGAAGCGTTTCATGGAATTGACCCGGCTGATTCCCACCGCAACCCAGAGAATGTTGACGCTCCAGCTGCGGGAGCTGGAAGCCGACGGCCTCATCAATCGCCATGTATATGCTGAAGTTCCGCCTCGTGTTGAGTATGAAGCGACCGAACTTGCGCGCACTCTTGCGCCAGTAATGCTGAGCCTGCGGGAATGGGGAGAGAATTACAGAGAATATGAGCAGCGGTTACCGCCAATTGAATGCGGCTGCGATGCTTCGGCAAACGCAGTGAAGCGCAGGAAGAAAGGGGCGCAGAGTGCCGCCATGGAGGGTGAGGGCACCGTACATGCCGCGCAGAAGGTCGCTCATTGAGTACGTCCGCTTCTGGCCGCAAGCGACCCTCGACGGGCGTTGGACTTCGGGTTCGAGGACTACAGGACTGAAGAGAGACTGCGTTGTCTCCTCGGCCTTGGGCGAACAAGCCCCAGACGATGCTCATGCCTGGGCAGTGTTCCCATCCCCCTTTGGCTTTCATGCGCATCGTTGCGGCGCATGCTCTTCCCTCTTTCGTTGTCGTCAGCGCAGCTGCGCAGGAGACGTCTGATGCCGGGGTTGACCGATGGGAAGCAACAACAGCGTGATGCACAGTGGTCCAAAGTCTCGAGGTTGTTCTGGCCTGCAATGGCAATGAGCGTTGCACTCACCGCCTGCGCGGAGTTGCTTCATCGGACAGGCGTCTATCCTCAATCGGTCTTCACTGCGAGCGATGTCGATGCACGCACGTCGTTGTACGTGGGACTGATGTACGTGTTCCTGGTTCCGACGTTGTTTCTTCGAATGAGAGAACTGCTCTCACACTATCCGGTTCCTTGGAACCCCCGCGGAAAGCGTTGGTTGCTGGGCCTTTTCTCGCTCATTCTCTGCACCGGAATGATCATGCTGCCGGTGATCGTGCTTGCTGTGGGAGATGACGCTGCTGGTCGCGGCCGGAGCGTGTACCGACTGTTCACCGGTAGCCTGTTCGGCACCTGTTTAGTGGGTGGCGTACTCGCATATGGGGCTGCCATGGCAGCCTGGCTACTATCCGCAACCCCCAGGTTGCTGTTTCCGAAGCCTCCGTCCCGGTAACTGCCCTGCCGACAGCCCGCGCCGGTGGAGACGCGCAAGGAGATCGGGGTTCCGCCTCCGCCCAGAAGCAGGCATCGGCCCTCTACGACTGCCCGCGGTTACCCGCACCCTGCTTCTCGTACCAGCCTTCAGTACGGTTCACGATACGAACGACCGACAACATCACCGGCACCTCGATCAGCACACCGACAACGGTGGCCAGTGCGGCGCCCGAATGCACCCCGAAGAGCCCGACGGCGGTTGCGACCGCCAGCTCGAAGAAGTTGCTCGCGCCGATCAGCGCCGACGGGCCGGCCACGCAATGGGCGACGCCCAGACGACGGTTGAGCAGATAGGCCAGGCCCGAAGTGAAATAGACCTGGATCAGGATGGGCACGGCGATCAGCGCGATGACCAGCGGCTGCTCGACGATCTGCTGACCTTGAAAGCCGAACAGCAGCACCAGTGTCAGTAGAAGGGCCGACAGCGAAACCGGGCCGAGTCGGGCCAGCGCCAGCTGCAGACCCGCCTCGCCGCTGCGCGAAAGCATCCGGCGCCGCAGCAGGGTGGCAACACCGACAGGTGCAACGATGTACAAACCCACTGACAGCAGCAGGGTGTCCCAGGGAACAGTGATCGCGGACATGCCGAGCAGCAACGCGACCACCGGCGCATAGGCCACCACCATGATCGCGTCGTTCAGCGCGACCTGGCTCAACGTGAAGTTCGCATCGCCGCGGCACAGGTTGCTCCACACGAACACCATCGCGGTGCAGGGCGCGGCTGCCAGCAGGATCAGGCCGGCGATATAGCTGTCGATCTGGCCGGCTGGCAGCCATTCCGCGAAGAGGTGACGCAGGAATACCCAGCCCAGCAGTGCCATCGAAAAGGGCTTGACCGCCCAGTTGATGAACAACGTTACGCCGATGCCTTTCCAGTGCTGCTGCAACTGGCGCATTGCGCCGTAGTCGACCTTCAGCAGCATCGGGATGATCATCAGCCAGATCAGTGCCGCGACCGGCAGGTTGACCTTGGCCACTTCGGCGGACGCCAGTGCCGCAAAGGCGCCGGGCAGGAGGTGTCCCAGCAGGGTACCGGCCGCGATGCACAGCGCGACCCACAGGGTGAGGTAGCGCTCGAACAGGCGCATGCGCGCGGGCGCCGTCACGGTGTGCTGTCGGTCGGCTGCAACCGGCCGATCTGATCCAGAGCGTTCTGCATTGCCTCGCGGTCGGACCACAACGATCCGGGCAGATCGATCAACGCACGCAGCCGCGATTTCACGATGGCATGCGCGCGTGCAAACGCGGCTGCTTTCTCGGCATCGCTGCCTGCAACTGCGGCCGGATCCGGCTGGCCCCAGTGGCTGCGAATGAAGTCGCCAAACACCACCGGGCAGGCGTCTGCCGCAGCCGAATCGCACACGGTGATCACCAGGTCCATGGGCGCAGCATCCACGAACTCATCCCACGATTTGCTGCGCAGCCCATCGATGGTGATTCCTTCGGCCTGCAGCTGTGCGAGCGCGAATGGGTTGACCTGGCCGGTGGGGTGGCTGCCTGCGCTGAATGCATTGAAACGTTCAGCGCCCCAGGCTCGCAGCGTGGCCTCGGCAAGGACGCTGCGCGCGCTGTTGCCGGTACAGAGGAACAGGACGTTGCGTGTCATGGTGCAGTCGTTGTGATGGCAGGAGGTTGGATCGGGCTTCAGCACTTGCATGCGGGCGCAGTGGGCCCGCACTCCTCGCTCGGCGAACCCGCGCAGCAGTTGTGCGTGAGGTACTCGATCAAGCCGGTCATGGCGGCGAAGTTGGCGCGGTAACAGACATTGCGGCCCTGGCTCTCGTTCTCCACCAGGCCGGCCTGTACCAGCTCCTTCAGGTGGAAGCTGAGTGTGGCCGGTGGCACCTGCAGGGCCGCCGCGATGTCACCGGCCACGCGCCCCGCTGGACCGGCTTCCACCAGCAGGCGGAAGGCCGCCAGGCGGGTGGCGTGGCCCAGCGCGGTGAGCGCGACGATTGCATTTGACGTTTCCATATTTCTAGAATAGTCGAATGAATAAGACGATCGCAAGTACCCAGCTGCCGAATCTGAGGGAAGCCTCGCTGCCCCAGCCCGACCCCAGCCTGCTCGCCGCGGGGAATCTGGGACCGCCCCGCATCCTGCTGCTCTACGGTTCGCTGAGGCCGCAGTCGTTCAGCCGCAAGCTGGCCCTGGAAGCCGAGCGGCTCCTGCAGCATCTGGGTTGCGAAACCCGGGTGTTCGATCCGCATGCGCTTCCGATGGTGGACAGCGTGGACAGGAGCCACCCCGAAGTGCAGCGACTGCGCGCGTGGTCGCAGTGGTCTGAGGGGCAGGTGTGGGTCAGCCCGGAACGGCACGGTACCGTCACCGGCGTGTTCAAGAACCAGATCGACTGGTTGCCGCTGGAGGACGGCAGCGTGCGGCCCACGCAGGGCAGAACGTTGGCCGTGATGCAGGTGAGTGGCGGCTCCCAATCGTTCAACACCGTCAACACCCTGAGGGTGTTGGGGCGCTGGATGCGCATGCTGACCATCCCCAACCAGTCTTCGGTGGCCAAGGCCTGGCAGGAGTTCGATGAGGACGGACGAATGAAGCCCTCGCCATACTACGACCGGGTGGTGGATGTCATGGAGGAACTGGTGAAGTTCACCCTGTTGACGCGGGGCCGGGCGGACTACCTGGTGGATCGCTACAGCGAGCGCAAGGGCGACGCTGCAGCGGCAGTGCTGGCGCAGGCCGCAGGGGCGACGACCGCAGCCGGCACCGGGTGACGGCGCCGTGCGCCGCCTCCCGGGTACGCCAGCCTCAGCCCGCAGCCCCCATCCGGGTGCTCCCCTCAAGGCGCGCCGCCGACAGATACCGGCAGTAGCGGCCGATGAAGATGCCGGTGAATCCACCGGACAGCAGCAGGTAGGCAGCGCTGAAACCTGCGTTGGCGCTCAGCGCGGGCGACACTGCGAGCGCCGTTTCGAAGCCATACTTCACCAGGAACGTGATGAGCAGCAGCGGCAGCAGGCTGTAATCCGCGCTGCGCCACAGCCGTCCCGTCGCACTGTTCATGGCTACACGCGCCCGGCGCAGCAACAGCCAACCCAGGCCCGTTCCTGCGCCGATGCCGACCAGCCACTCGCCCCAGGCCGACCACGATGCGCCGTAGCGGTGGCTGATGGACCACACCCCCCATGCCGCGAACACCGCCGGCACGATCGCCAGCGTGGGCAGCGAGGTTTCGCCGGGCTTCATGGCCGCGATGCCCCGGGTGATGAGAAACACCATCAGCACCCAGACCCAGGTCGGAGTATGCGAAAGGAGTTGCTGGAACAGGCTCATGACAGGTCCCCTTGGGTGAGTGCCGGCGCAGTGGCGCCGGGCGGTGACGCGTACTATTCGCGCCGGAGCCTTCCCAAACCAGTGACAGGTGTCAGCCGCTTGAAAGGACATGACGGGTAGGGTGAGGCGGGCATACAGCAGCAGCGCTGTTAGACGGGCAACCAAAGGTTTGTCGCCATCCGCAACCATAGGTTGAGCAAATTTCCTGCTTCCATTGGCGCAACTATGGTTGCCAAGCACTCATAGTCTCCCCGCTGACCGGCAGGAACCCAGTTCCATCAAGGGAAACGTATTCAAGTCCGATCTAGCGGAAACCTATGCTTGCTCCCATTCAGCTTCATCTCCTGCGCTGACGTTGATTCCAGTGCCGCGTTGGGTTGCTATCCAATGCGCCCATTCAGGGGGAACCGTTGCCCTGTCCGGCCGTTGGGGCTGCAGCCGTAGCGGTTGCGTCCTTGAAGCCCTTTGCATGGAGATCGGCACGAAGGCTCTTCAAAGCTGTTACAGGGACAGCCAACCACAGCAGATCCCTTGCCCGGGTCACAGCCACGTACCCGATTCGCCCGTCCTCGGTGGAACCTCCGCCTAGCAGTGCAGATACATGCGGTTTCGTTGCCATGTAGAGGACGGCATCCAGGCTTTCGCCCTTGACCTGATGCACGGTACTGATTCTGACCCGCAAGGGCTGATCGGCACCTAGGTCAGGCGGGCTCATTAGCGGTGAGCCGGGCAAACTCCTCTTCGAGAGCCGAGCACCGAGCGTGGACGATGTATGGTTGAGACCGTGGGCTGTGCTCAGATTGGTCATCAGGACCCTTACACGTTGCAACATTGCCGGCTGCCAATCGCTAATAGCGGGCAGCGCCGCGCTGGGCAGGCCCGAGACCGGATCTCGCGTAAAAGCCCAGATGACACGACGAAGTGCTCGTTCCTCTGGGTACCTGACAGGCTGAGTCAGGCGAGCAACGATGCCCTTGGGCGCGTTGTCGATCAAACCCATGATGGCAGTTGCCACGAGTCTGAATGCTGTTGAGTAGTCGGAGTGGATATCGCGCGCCATCGCTGCCTGGGCAAGGATCTTGGTCGTTCCCACGCCAGGCGCACCCTCATGCCCAGCCAGCTCGTTGGCCCACTTGCGTGCGCGGCAGAGCACGGCGGAGCGTGCTGGGTCCAACCCAGCGGAGACCAGTGTTGCCTGGAAGGCCGCCACGACCTTTTTCGTATCGGCAGTCGTGTACGGAACGAAGTAGGCCCCGTGGAGCGTAGGTGGCGCTGTCCTATCCGGATCGTCCGTGCGCGCCGAGATTGCGTTGGCGAGATCGAGTACGGCCGGTACGGACCGATAGTTCCTCGTCAGGGCGGCCGCAGAAACACCGGGTTTGCTGTGGTAGCTGGACAGGAACGAGCCGGTCGCGCCCATGAACTCGTAGATGCCTTGATTGGGATCCCCAATAAGGGAAATCTGAGAGCCTGCTTGGCTGAGCCTCTCAATGATCACCTGGTGCAGGATGCCGATATCCTGGGCTTCATCAATGAGGATATGGGGATAGCGACGCGCAAGGACTCGGAGGATCTCGGGTTGTTCGCGGAGGGTAAGGTCGACCCAGTAGCGGGCCAGCTCATGGGTGTAAGCCCCCAGTTTTCCCAAGGCTGCGGCAACCTTTGGGCCATTGTTGATCCTCGCCAGCATGCCGGAGTTCTGATAGAAAAAGCCCGTTTCAGCCCCAGAAGGGCCTATGACAACGCGATGGATATGCCCTTGGGGCACTGGGTAGTTATCGGTTCTCGGCGATTCCACCCAGAAGCGATAGTCCTTTCCTAAAAGGAATGACTCGCTCCCTGATAGCAAGAACGGGGTCGTGGTACACCCCATCGTCCGATGGGCGTGGGGTCGCAGAATATTTGTCGTAATGAACCCGTCCAATGTGTCGATCTCGACACGCTGGTGGGACGGGATCTTGAGCGATCCCATTGCGAGTGCCCGGTACTCGCGCCTGAAGGTCTCCACGGCGATGTTCGAGAAGGACAGGAGCGCAACCCGGCCCCGGTGATCACCGAGGCATTGACGTATGTGGGCCAGCCTGCGTACAGCCGTGAAGGTCTTCCCACTTCCCGCGCAAGCGATGACCGACATCGGATGCAATGGTGCCGTGATGATCTCACGCTGTTCAGCTGAAGGAGTAGTATCCGTGCTCATTCGTCTTCAGCCTTCTTCGGGCCAAGCTGACAAGCGTGTTCGACTGCAGACTGGATGTACTCCGGAACAGTGAAATCTTCCTTTTTCGCCTTGGCGATCAGGTACGCCAAAGCTTGTGCAAAGCGCCCCTTCTGGACGTTTCCGTTCTTCCGCTCGAACATTCCGCTGAACAGTACGCGAGCCTTCTCTGCATCTCCCGTAGCGGCGTCTACCTTCTTCTCCAGGTTCGCAGAGATCTTCGGGTGTAGCTCCTTAAGCGCCGCAAGCATGATCTTGCGATTGCTGGCGTACAAGGCCAAGTCATACTCAAGCGTCTTTAGCCCATGGAAGATCTTGAGATATGAATCCTCGAACTTGAGCATACTCAAGGTATTGGCGGACACCTGCACCTTGTCGCCGATCGAAGGGTAGACAGGAGCCGCCTTCTTCTTTCCACTAGAGGTCCCATCTTCCGGCGCATGGTCGTCCGCTTCTGCGCTGCCATCGCCCTCTTCCTCTTCATCCTCTTCACTCGGACCTGTTGGGTCTGCATCCGTAAGCACGGAAACAGGAATCTTCAGCGCCTTCTCGCCGAACAGTGGAATGAATGAGTCGAAGTTGAGGCCTTCAACGCTGATGAGGCTTACCCCATGCTTACGTAGATCGTGACCGCACTTCTCGGCGAGCACACTGACAAGGACCAATTCCGCAGCGCCCTCGACCAGGATTGCGCGGCGTGCAAAGAAGAGCTCAGCCCGAGTGACGTCCAAATAGCGCTCAAGCTTCTCACGCTTTCCGACAGAAAACTTGATGTCTCGGGGAAAAAAAGTCTCCACCTTGATTCCGGTGTCGACAAGACAGGTGAGACTGTCGAGGTTGGCGATGCTGGCAAAGTTGGGTGAGTGGCTGGTAACGAACAGCTGGACAGGCTTCTCTTTGTCCACTGCCTTGATGGTCTCAAAGTATCCCAGGAGTGTAGAAAAGTAACAAAGCTCTATCTCAGGCAATAAAGTTTTATCCCAAGAAATAAAGTTCTATCTTGGGCAATAAAGTTCCATCCTGAGAATTGAGCTTTTTCAGCCGGCTGGGCCTGTTGGACAAGGCGATATGGGTTGCTTCGCAGGTGGAGGCATTGCTGTTTAGGCGGCGAACCGACTGATCTGCGCGAGCGTGCCGATGATCGCGTCGGCATCTGCATCTCCGAAGGCGCCATCCAGCCCTTCGTAATGGATGCCGGTGAAGGGCGGCTCGTAGAGCTGACCCGGCTCGATGACGCCATTGCTGACCAGCCGGTCGATGATCATCTCCACGAAACGGATCTGCTGGCTGCTGTAGCGGCTGTCGTCCAGGAATCGGGCAAAGGCTTCCTTCGCCGCACCTCGGTCCAGCCCGACCAGGGAGCGAATGAACAGTGGCAATGGCTGCTCGTTGCCGAATGACTGCTCGAATCGTTCCCGGCTCTCCACCTCGGGCGCCTCGTACACGAAGCGTTCCAGCTCGGCCAGGTCGGTTGGCGTCAGTGGCCTGTTGTGACGCAGCTTGGCTATGGCCACATGGTGTTCGTTGGCTCGGATCCATGCCTCCACCTTGCGTCGATACTGGGCCAGGTTGATGCCTGTGCTGAAGTCAGCAAGAGCGATGGGCGTTGCTTCGCCGATCTCGTCATCCAGCACGGTGTAGACGGGCTTTGATGACCTGCGCTCGATGAACTGGATCAGGCCGCGCAGCCTACGCCGCACGCGCTCCACCATGGCAACGGTGATGTCCTTCCAAAATTCTCCGGTCTGGAGTTCCTGGATCAAGGGCAACTCGGCCTGCACGGCCGGGATCGCCTGCATGGTTTCCAGATCCGAGGCCAGTTCGATGATGCGATCGCGGTTGCGCATGAAGTCCGACGTGGAGCGGACGATCGCCAATTGCAGGTTCACGCACACCAGATCGAACAGTCTGGCGGTGACGTGCTCATGGGTCTGTTCGCTCGGAAGACCGGCTACGCGATCGCGCAGGTCGACCAGATCGGCGCCGCTCAGTGTGTCCCATGCCTCGCGCGCGGAGAACCGGGTCACGTGCGCGTGTTCCGTGCGCACGATGAAGTTCACCGGGTTCATCGTGGCCACTTCGCTGTGCAACGTGTCTAGCAGCCAGGTGCGAACGTCGCTGCCGTCGTAACCTGCCTGCGCCTCGGCTTGCCGATCACCTTGCTCACCCAGCAGCGAGAGCAGGTCGAGTCTGGCCCGGAACAATCGCCGTCCCAGTGGCTCGCTCAATCCACCGGCAGCACCCTTCGGGTGTTCGTTGAAGTACTCGAAGTTGCCGCAGAAATCGAAGATGAAGAACTCTTTCTTGTCTTGCCCTGGACCGAACAGGCCCGGGCACAGGCGCGTGCCGCGCCCGATCATCTGCAGGAATTTCACCTTCGACCGAACGGCCTTGAAGAACACTAGGTTCAGCACTTCGGGCACGTCGATTCCCGTGTCCAGCATGTCCACCGAGATCGCGATCTGCGGCATCTTCGTGGGGATGCTGAAGCTGTCAATCAGGCTCTGCGCATATCTCACCGAATGGGTGATGACGCGTGCGAACTCACCCTTGTATTGCGGATAGTGATGGTCGAATCGTCGTGAAATGAATTCAGCATGCTGCTGGTTCACGGCAAAGATGATGGTCTTGCCCAGCGTGTCGCCGCCATCCACCTTGAGGCCGTGCTGCATTAGGTGCTGCAGCATTTTGTCCACGGTGTCTTCGTTGAACAGCTTCTTGTTGATCTCCGAGGCATGCACCTCGTCGGGTGGGTGATCGTCTTCACGGTCGCCCCAGTCCAGTGATTCCCAATGCTCCTTTTCTTCCTCGCTCAACTGGTCGTAGCGAATGCCGTCGCGCACGAACTTCAAGGGCACTGACTGCGCACGCGGCGGCACCAGGAAGCCGTCGGCCACGGCCTCGTCCAGCCCGTAGGCATCGGTCGGCACGCCGGTTTCCAGCCCGAACAGGTGGTAGGTGTCGCGATCCACCTCGTCGCGTGGGGTGGCGGTGAGGCCCACCAGGTAGCTGTCGAAGTAGCGGAAGATCGCGCCGTACTTCTGGTACACGCTGCGGTGCGCTTCATCGATGATGATCAGGTCGAAGTGGCCCACGCCGTAACGGCGGCGGCCATCGGCGATCTCGTCGATCAGGTTCATCATCGTCGGATAGGTGGACAGGTACACGCGGCCCTGTCCGTCCTTCTCCGTCACCAGGTTGACCGGGCTGGAATCGGGCAGATGTGTCTTGAAGGCATTGGCGGCCTGTTTCACCAGCGCCACGCGGTCGGCCAGGAACAGCACGCGCTTGGCCCAGTCGGCCCGCATCAGAAGGTCCACCAGCGCGATCGACATGCGGGTCTTGCCGGTGCCGGTGGCCATGGTCAGCAGGCCGGCGCGACGGCCCTGCGCCAGCGACTCCGCCATCGCCTTGATTGCGCGCAACTGGTAGGCGCGCCCGGCAATATCCGTGTTCACCTTCAGGTGGCGCGGGTCCTGCTGCAGTTCACGCCGGGTGACGGCCAGCGCAAGTTCTTCGGCGGTGTAGAAGCCTTGCACCTCGCGTGGCGGCGCACGCCGGTCGTCCCATAGCCAGGTGCTATGGCCGTTGGTGTAGAAGACCAGCGGCCGCTGCCCGGTCATCTGTTCCAGGCAATCGGCGTACAGCTTCGCCTGCTGCCGGCCCACATCCGGGTCGCTGAAGCTGCGCTTGGCTTCCACTACAGCCAGTGGCTTGCCGTCGGCGCCATAGAGCACGTAGTCGGCGAAACCTTCGCCCGGCGTGTTTGGCATGCCGACTAAGGGCACTTCGATGGCGGCGTTCCGGCCGATCTCCCAGCCGGCTTCGCGCAGCAATACGTCGATGAAGTGCTTGCGGGTATCGGCCTCGTTGTAGTCGTGGCCGTCCGGCACGGCGATGTTGGCCGCCTTGGCTTCGGCCAGCTCCGCGCGGCGCGCGGCCAGTTCCGCGTCCAGTTGCGCCAGGAGTGCCTCGCGTTCGGCCAGCGTGGCCGCCTGCTCCGCGACGCGGGTCTCCCGTTCTTCCAGCGATGCATGCAGTTCGCCGATCTGCTGCTGGAACTTCGCCTCCTGCTTCTTCAGCTCGTCGCGAGTGAAGGCCACCGCCTCGTCGGCCCGCACCAACGTCGGCACCTGCTTTTCATCCCACTCGGCAACGATGCTCTTGGGGTCGCTGGCGCGGGTATAGGTGCGTGCCAACCAGAACAGCACGTGGAACAGCTCGCGCACCAGGCGCATGGCATCGCCGCTGCCGATGCGCTGGTTGCCGTGCACGGCCTGGTTGCCGACCTTCTGGATCAGCCGCATCTTGTCGTGCACGTAGGGTGGTACCAGCTTCGCGAAGGGCACCTGCGTCAGCAGCACGTTCAGCCCGTTCTCGTAGGGCATGCGTAGGTCGCGATCGTTCTGGTACAGCCAGTGCACCGCCTGTTCCAGCGCATGGCGGGTGCGCATGCAGCAGGCGCGGGGATCGGAATGCACCAGTTGCTCCGCGCCACGCGCCGGCTCGAACAGCGGCTTGAACTCGGCTTGCAGGAACTGGAAATTGCTCATGATCGTCCTGAGCTCAGGGCTGGGTGGCGCGATAAGCCTGCATGGCGTGCGTGGGTGCGGTCGGGAACGCGAAGCGTAGGCGGCCCGCCTGCACCAGTGGCCTCAGGTAATGCTTTCTGAGTGCATCGGGATCGCGATCGACCAATGTCGCGATGCAGGTGCCGGTGATGTAGTGGCCTGCGCACAGGGCGACGATCACGTCTTCCATCGCTGCCTTCGGGATCTTCTTGCGGCTCCGGGGCGACGCGGCCATGCCCTCCAGTGCGGTGCGGAATGCCGGAGCGAGCTGCTCCAAGGCGTCCAGGACAGGGGCATCCAACTGCCTGCTGATCAATCGTCCGGCTTCATCTCTTTGATTTTCAATAGCTTGGCCGGGCTCCGCCGGCTGCAAATGTCCGGAGCCGGCGGGCAAATGTCCGGAGCGGCCCGGCAAATGTCCGGAGCCGGAGCCCAAATGTGCGGAGCGGTTGGGCACAACGGCGGAACCTTCGCCGAACACTTCCTCCGGCCGGGGAAGGGCCGCCCCGGGCAGGCAGTAGACGGCTCCGCGGCCCGGATTGTGGCTTTCCAGAAAGCCTTCCTTGACCAGGGACTGGAGCAGGCGGGTCGCGTCCACCGGGTGCAGCCCCGTCATCTCGATCACCCGGGCATGGGTCACGGTCTTCTCCGAGGCCGCAGCCGCCAGCGTCAGGCGCTCGTTGCGCTGAAGCGCGTCGAAACCGGCGCCAAAGGTCTTCCGCAACCCGGCCAGCAGGTCTTCCGGCAGCAGATCGACCATGCGCAGTTCCAGCAGCGTCTGGTTGTACGGCTCCATGCGCTCGTACAGCGCCGGCGCCCGCCAGTGCTGGCCCGCCCAGCCGTCGTAGATCTTGGGGATGCCGGAACCCGCCTGCTCGCCCACGCCAACCAGCCGGAACATCTTGTGCAAGGTCCGGTTGCGGCAGTCGTGTTCGCCGCCATGGATGGCGATATCGCGCGGAATCCGCATCAGCCCGGGATTGCGGAAACCGAACATGTCCGGCCGCTTCACCACCAGCACCGACGCCCGCTCGGAATAATCCGCATGCACCAGCACGTTGGCCAGTGCCTCGCGCAGCGCCACGTGCACGGGCGTCTCGTCCTGGCGCTCGCCCTTCTCCAGCGAGAACGGGACTTTCAGGTCCGCGGTGAGCTTCAGGTAGACCTTGCGATAGAAATCGTAGAGGTTGCCCGACCATTTGCCGTCCAGCGTGATCCGGTCCACCCAGCGGCGCTCGATCCGGGCTTCCGGCCGCTCCTGATAATCGAGCATGTAGTTCGGCAGGGTTTCCTGGAGGGTGGACATCCAGCCGAACATCAGCACGCCAGCCAGCGTCAGGCCGCTCTCGCCGATTTCCCGGTCCTGTCGCCAGCCACCGATCTGACGCAGGAAGTCCAGATCGTCCAGCGCATTCCACGGATGTGCCGGTTCGCGGTTGGCGAACACCTGGCGATAGGCACGAAACGTCTCCATGCACAGGTCGGACAGGCCATAGCCACGGAGGATGCGGCTGTCGCGGCTGTCCTCGACCTGCTCGGCCAGCATGCGCTTGACGTCTTCGTTGGCCACCGTGCGGTCGCCCTCGTTGAGCCGCAGGTAGGTATGGCCCATCGGGTTGCCGTGCAGGAACACTGGCCGCTGCTTACGATTGGCACGCGGAATGCAGATGACCAGCAGCGTGCCTTCCGGCAATGCCAGCTCGGTGACATCGGCATCCGACAGCAGGTTGATGCTGACCTTCTGCCGGTTGTTCAGCCCGTCGAACAGTTCCTTGCGCACCTTCGCCACATTGGCGATGCCTTCCACCTCGAAGCCGTCGTTGCGCTCGCGCAGACCCAGCACCACCACGCCGCCGCCGGTATTGGCGAAGGCGCTATAGGTGGGCCAGAAGTCGTCCGGCAGCGCACCTTGCCCATCGCGGCCACGCGCCAGCTTGCATTCCAGGTCCACCGACTCGCGCAGCAGTTGAATGTCGGCCAGCGATTGGATGTCGAAGGGGCTCATAGGCTGGAGCGGTGTCCGGATTGGTCAGAGCGTGCCGGCGAAGGCGCGGTGTTGCAGGCTGGCGAAGAGGGTGTCGAGTTGGGTGGCGTGGCGTTGCAAGGCATGCCTATGTTGTTCGATATGCTCGACAAGCCTGCTGAATTTTTCTTGCAAAGAGAATGGCGGAAGTTCAATCAACGCATTGTTGAGTTTCGCTTTGGAAATGTTGGGCATCGAACCCGCAGACCCACCAGCGAGGCTTTGTACTTCACTTCTCTTCCTCGGATAAGTCAGCAAGGACTGAAGATATCTTGGGTGAGCGAGTGCTGGCTCTTTGAGCCGGAGACGGAAAATCAGATCAGGCAAAAGCAGGCGTTCGGGAGTTCTATGCACGTATGCGCATGCTGCGACAAGCTCATACGTATTCTTTCGTGTGAATAGTAAGTCGCCTACTTTAACCTCCAGCCTTTCATCGAACGATGTTTCATTCGGCAATGCCTTGTTTGCTGAAGGGTCAAATCTACAGCGTGTGACCGCCCCGAGTTTGAGAACACCCCACTCATTCTCGTTCTTGGCTCGATCCAAGCAAACAGGGCTGTTGCCGCTTTCGATGCGTTCAAGGATTTCACTGAACGGAACCCGTGGCCAACTTTTCGGATTCGAGACAGGGTCGCCGAACATGTCGAGGAATATGGATTGCAGCAGTTGGTCGAGCTTGGCGATGGCGGCGCGGCGCTTGCCGCGCAGCACGTCGGTCTTGTCCAGAATCGCCGCGATGCGGCGTTGTTCTGCAATCGCCGGGAGTTGAACTGGGATCTTCTCCAGCTCAGATGTCTTGATGGATGGGTAGGCGTCGTTCTCTATCAGTCGAGACGGAGGGTTGTACTCAAACCAGCGAAGCAGGTACGCAGGATCGACATCCGCGGATGGCAGGACGGCCGCAAGATGGCTGACTACGTGGCATTCGCGGCGCAATCGATAGACCCGACCAAGCTTCGCGGACATACCGCTTTTTGCGAAAACGATGGTGTCCTTTGGGAATTTCTTCAGACGAAACTTGACGGCCTGATCCGAAGGCACAAGTTCCAATGATTCTTCACTGCCACCCGCACAAAGTCGCTCCAGACTTCCAGCACGAACGAATGGGGTGCCAGACGATCCAAAAGCGGTACTTTCCTGGGGTGCGGACTGCCCCGTTGTGACATGGCAAACGTCACCGAGTGGGACTGTTCTCACGACAACATCCCTTCCAGTTCGGCTACACCGGCAGCAATCTCCGCCTCCAGCGCCTTCAACTCCGCAATGATCTTCTTCGGCGGGTCGTGTTCCACCGCCTCATGCACCACCTGCTTGTAGCGGTTGATGGACAGATCGTAGCCGTTACCGACGATCTCGGCCTTGGGCACGAGGAAACTCTGCTCGGTTCGCTCGCGCTTGGCTTCGGCCTTGCGATGGTGCCAGCGATTGAGGATGTCGGGCAGGTTGTTGCTATCGTGCTTGTCGGGAGCCAGCGGGTTGCGCTTGTCGTCCAGACTGTAGCCGTCGGCCTGCATGTCGTAGAACCAGACGTTGTCGGTGCCGCCGCTGTCGGTCTTGGTGAACAACAAAATGGCAGTGGACACCCCGGCATAGGGGCGGAACACGCCGGACGGCATGGAGACGATCCCGTCCAGCCGCTGGTCTTCCACCAGCATGCGGCGCAGTTCCTTGTGGGCCTTCGATGAGCCGAACAGCACGCCATCGGGCACGATGACCGCAGCCCGGCCGCCGGGTTTCAGCAAGCGCAGGAACAGGGCGAGGAACAGCAGCTCGGTCTTCTTGGTCTTGACGATCTGCAATAGGTCCTTGGCGGTGCTTTCGTAGTCCAGGCTGCCGGCAAACGGCGGATTGGCGAGGATCAGACTGTACTGCCCGGCCACGCCGGCATGGCCCTCGCTGAGCGAGTCGCGGTTCTCGATGCTGGGCTGCTCGATGCCGTGCAGCAGCATGTTCATCGCACCCACGCGCAGCATGGTGCTGTCGAAGTCGAAGCCGTGGAAGGTGTCTGCGTTGAAGCGTTTGGCGGACTTCCTGTCCTTGTAGATGGCCACGCCGTGGTGATCACGCAGGTACTCGGCGGCAGCCACAAGAAAGCCCGCAGTGCCGCAGGCCGGATCGCAAATGGTGTCTTCAGGTGTGGGCGCCATCATGTCCACCATCAGCTTGATGATGTGGCGCGGTGTGCGGAACTGCCCGTTTTGCCCTGCACTGGCGATTTTGCCGAGCATGTATTCGTACAGATCGCCCTTGGTGTCGCGATCGTCCATGGGTACGTCGTCGATCATGTCCACCACCTTGGCCAGCAATGCCGGCGTGGGGATGGTGAACCGTGCATCCTTCATGTGCCGCGCATAGGCGGATTCACCGCCATGGCCGCCAAGGGTCTTGATGAAGGGAAACACGTCCTCGGAGACGACCCGATAGAGCTCGGCCGGATCACCCAGTTCCTTGAACTTCGACCAGCGCAGCTTCTGCTGGCGCTTGTTGAAAATCGGATCCTCAACCTCGCTCTTGGTACGGGCTGCCTTTTTCTCGCGGCGGGTCTGCTCCTCATCCAGTCGTTTGATGAACAGCAGGTAGGTCATCTGTTCGATGACCTCCATCGGGTTGGAAATGCCGCCGCTCCAGAACGCATCCCAGATGCGGTCGATCTGGGACTTGAGGGTACCTGTCATCATGTCGTGCGGCGTTCCTGTTCGATGAGGAGAAAGACGGTTTCAATACGGTGCAATGTTGCGGACTTCTGCGCGTGATCGCGTTGTACTTGCGATGCAAATCGCATCGAGCTTCTGGCCATGCTCAGCGATGATTTGCTGGGGGCGTGATGTATAAAGCGACCATCCGTAGTAAAGAAAGCAGTAGACGAAGGCGACCGCCAAGATGACCGTGATCTTCAGCCACGTCGGGCCCGGCGCCGTGACAGCCAACAGGCACATCAGAAACATGTGCACACCGACGATGGTCGCGAGAACGGTGTTCAGAACAGTCACGATGAAGGGGCGGCGCAGATGAACCTGTCCATCCCGAATTCTCAGATCGGTGTTGAGAACAAGAAGGCGGATGGCATGCATGGGAACACCCGCATCCAGGGCCTGTTCCGCAATCCGCATCACAGGCCCCGGTGCCGAGCGCCAGTAACGAACCGCAAAGTCGGCTCTGCGATATCGCTCGGTCGCCTGCCGTACCTGCATGGACCGGTCACCATGTTGATCCAGCGCATGCTGCAGTTGCCGTTCTGCAATCCAGCGCGTCATTGACCAGTACCAACGTCCGGCGAAGAACGGATCCAGCGCTTGCCCGATCCGTTGAATTGCTTGCAGTGCCGCGCGTGGCATGAGTCTGTTCATGGACGCATAAACCTCACCAGCCGTTCCTTCAGCTCAGTGCTCGACTCCGGCTTTCCGGTTTGCGAGAGAGTCGCGCAGAGGAAAGAGAAAAATCGCTCGCGCTCGGCGTAGGGAAGAGGGTTGCCGGCGTCGTCCCTGGCGAACTCGTCAACGGTACGGAACGCTGCTACGTAGAGATCTGTGGAGTTTGGCGTTGCCGATGCACGGCTGACGCTATTGCCTAGGACGAGGTGGCCCACATCGACACCGTGTTCCTTGAGGCGTAGGAGGTAATTGAGGTCGGGTACCCGGGCGTCCTGCTCGTAGAGGTGCTGGGACACGCGCTTGACCCCGCCCAGTTCCGCGAACTGTTCCTGGGTGAGGCGTAGTCGATCCCTAGCTTCCCTGAGACGCCTGCCAAAGCTCAAGTTCCAGTCTCCCCGGCTTGCCAAAGCCTGATGAATACACTAAAAGGAACTCAATGTTTACAAATGTGAACTTTTGAGTGCCGCCATGAATGCAAGCATACCCGGGGCCAAGGCCGATGCGATACGGCAGGAGTTCGCCCGCCGGGGTGTATCGATCAGCGCATGGGCGCGCGCCCATGGCTACTCGAAGCAACTCGTCTACCAGGTGCTTGCCGGGCGGAAGCGGTGCGTCCGCGGGCAGTGCCATGAGATCGCTGTGCGTCTGGGATTGAAAGACGGGGTGATCGGCAGCGTAGCCGACATCGACGCGCTGGGCGTCGGCGCCGGTTCGCCACGGCCCTGCACTGACAAGGAGGGAGGTGCTCAATGAGCTAGTGCCTGTCAGGCAATAGAAAAACTCGGGGCATAAGAAAACCGCCGACCAGGGCGGTTTTCTTGGGCAAAGCATGTGAATCAAGCGTGGCGCTTGGTCAGGAGTCTGCTTGACTCCGAAAAACGTGTCAAGTCTCCCGGGATCACATCTCGATTCCAGTTAGATGGAGGCAGTCATGGGCGCAGCCCAAGGAGCCATCCGTCACCTCGTGAGGTGACGGATGGCGAAGCGCAGATACGACTTCGACGAAGCCAAGATCACCCGCTATCAGAAGGAAGGGCGTGGCACCGGGAACGGCAAGGAATACAAGCCGTGGTTGACCATTCACGACGTCCCATCGCTGGGGCTTGCCTCGAGAACTTTCGGATTCAAGACAGGGCGGGAACACCATTGCCTGTCGAATCTGGAGTCGGGGTTCCTTCGTATGTTGGAGTGGTCGGATTCGGTGTTCGATATTCGCGAACAGTTTCCGCTGGACCGGGAAGTCACGCGCATGCTGGCCGGGAAGATGGGCATTGAGCATCCGCGCGATCCACGTACACGAGTTGACGTAGTTATGACGACGGATTTCTTGGTGGATATCCGAGTCGATGGCCGGGCCAGATCCGTCGCCTACGCGATAAAGCCCGCCCAGGAGATTGAGGACGACAAGACGGGTCCGAGGACGATCGACAAGCTCGAACTGGAACGTCGCTATTGGAGCCGCGACCGGATTCCCTGGTATCTGGTGACGGACCGGGAGCTTCCGAAGCAACGGATCCGCAACCTGGCATGGCTGCACGAAATGCGCTCGCTCCAACACGAATTTGCGCCGCATCCGGACTATTGGACGGACCGGTGCGAACAGTTCCTCGTACAGTGCCAGCGAGTCCGTGGCGGTTCGATCAGGGACTTCTTCATGCACTTGGAGGGCACGTGCCGGTTCGCGGCCGGCGAGCCTCTGAAGGTGCTGCGCCATCTGGCGGCCAACAAGCGAGTGGTCATCGACTTGGACAGGGAGTTTTCGGATCGAGACCGGTTTGATGTGCTGCGTGTCTCCGCTCAGGAGCAGCCCCGGCTGCAGGTGGTGGGCGCATGATGCTGAAGGTGGGAGATGTTCTCGATCTAGAGCCTGGTTCAAACAAGTGGGTCAGAATCGTGTGGATGGCGGCCGAGGGAACAACGCTGGCCATTTACCCGCTGGATGCGGATCGGGCCTTTCCGGACCTGGTTCCGGCCGAGCCGCTGGTAGCTGGACTCCGTGCGAGAGAGGTGGCGCTTGTGGAGGACCCTTTCATGGTCGTTGCCATGGAAGACAAGTTGAAACAAACGCATAGGAGCCGGCGCGACCGTGCCTGGAAAATAATACAGCCGCTGGTGGCTGAGGTGCCGTACATCTTCAGTGCAGACCGGCGCGGCGCCTTGATCTCGGACGCTGTTGAGAAGGCCAGGAAGGGCGATGACCCCGACATCAAACGAATCACCACGGCACAGGTCTATGTGTACCTCCGACGCTACTGGCAACGTGGGATGACGGCCAACGCCCTGCTTCCGGATTACGAAAGATCCGGTGGCCGGGGTAAGACTCGAAAGGCAGGAGAGAAGAAACGAGGTCGACCACGGAAATTCGGCAAGCAAGTGGGCACCAACGTGACCCCCGATATCCGAAGGGTGTTCTCTATAGCCTATGACCGCTACTACGCCAGTCAGGTCCATGGGAAATACACGCTACGTGGCGCCTACAAAAAGATGATCTCCGAGTTCTTTTCGGTGAAAGGCACCGATCCGGAGACTGGCAGGATCGTGCATATCCGGCAGGAGCAAATCGAGGCGCAGGGAGGAATTCCGTCTTTCGATCAATTTCAGTACTGGTCCAACAAGGATCACCTTCGCCTGGAGATCAAGCGCAAGCGGATGGGAGCGAAGCGCTATGACAAGGATATGCGTGGTCTGCTGGGAACCTCGAACGCGCAGGTGATCGGGCCCGGGAGCCGCTACCAGATCGACGCCACGATCTCGGATGTCTACCTGGTCTCGCGGCTGGATCCGAGCCTGATCATCGGTCGTCCGGTCGTTTACGTTGTGATCGATGTCTTCAGCCGCCTGATCACCGGGATCTACATCGGCTTGGAGGGGCCTTCCTGGGTGTCGGCGATGATGGCCTTGGCCAACACCGCGACGGACAAGGTGGCTTACTGCGCCCAGTTCGGCATCGCCATCCAGCCTGAAGATTGGCCGGCGCACCACCTGCCGGGCATCCTGCTGGGCGACCGCGGCGAGATCGAAAGTGAGAAAATCGACACCCTGATCAACAGCTTCAACGTCACAGTCGAGAATACGAGTTCCTACCGCGCCGATTGGAAAGGCGTCGTGGAAAGTCGCTTTCGCTTGCTTCCGGCGAAGTTCAAGGCGTACACGCCGGGCTACATCGACGTCGACTACCGGCAGCGGGGCGGAACCGACTACCGCCTCGACGCGGTGTTGAACCTGGATGATTTCACCGAGATCATCATCAACTGCGTCCTCCACTACAACAACTCGCACGAGATCAAGTGCTACGACTATGACCGGGACGTCAGGGCCGACGGTGTTCCATCCATTCCCTGCGATCTGTGGGAGTGGGGCATTCGCCACCGTTCTGGCGCACTGAGGACCTTTCCACAGGAACTGGTGAAGTTCAGCCTGATGCCGAAGGGTCAGGCGTCCGTTACCGAAACCGGAATCGCATTCAGGGGCCGCTATTACACCTGCAAGCGCGCGATGGAGGATCGCTGGTTCGACAAGGCCCGCCAGGATGGTCGTTGGAAGGTGGTCGTGTCATACGACCCGCGCGACATGGACACGATCTACCTGCACCCGGCGGGGGTCAAGATGGCATTCGAGGAATGCACGTTGACCGACCGTAGCCGCGCCGATCGGCATCTATCCGCATGGGAAATCGACCAGGTCGATCAGCGCGATAAGCATCGCCGGGCGGATGGACGCACAGATGCGGTATTGGCGTCGATGGACACCGACGCCGCTAACGAGCAGGTCATCAAGAAGGCCTTGGCGCGACGTGGGCCGCCGAGCCAGGCCAGCGCGGCCAGCCGGACCGCAAACATCCGCGATAACCGCGCAGAGGAAAAGGATGCCAATCGTGCCAGGGAGACTTTCAGGCTCGGCGAGGACGTGTCCGGGCCGACTGGGCCGAGCGCCAACGTGGTGCCGATTCGAGGCAGGCCAGCACCGACGGACGATACCGACTACAGCCTGCCGACTATCGACGAAATCCTGAGGGACGACGATGACCAGTGACTGCGTGGCGTTTTCACTGCCTGAGTATGACGACAACCCTTTTATTGCCCAGTTGCCTCCGATCATGGGCCAGAAAGATCTGTACAAATCGTTGGTAAGTGCGCCTATCTTCCGGGAATCGGAGCCGGGATTTCCGGCGCACCTGCGCAAGCACTGTATCGCCAGACTCTCCAAGTGTTTCCTGCCGCTGGCCCGTCAGGTCGAGTTGGCGGATCGGTTCGGCATGCTTTTGCGACAGGGTTACCTCGGTCGCAACCCACTGACTCACGACTACCTGCATCACCTGCACAACGGGATCGAGCGGATCGAAGCCGGATCGCTGGAGGTCCCGGTATCCCAGCCGGTGCAGAACACAGCCAACAGCTTCGCGCTGCTGGGATGTCCCGGCGTAGGCAAGACAGTGGCGATGAACCAGGTGCTGGCGCAGTACCCGCAGGTGATCCAACACGATGCTCCCTTCAGCCTTACACAGGTCGTCTGGTTGCGACTGGAAGCGCCGGCGCTGGGATCTCTTCGCAATTTGTGTATCGATTTCTTCCATACGGTCGATCGGCTGATCCACACCGATTACGTCAAACGATACGCGACCAAGACGACCGTCGAGCAGATGGTTGCGTACATGGCACAGGTGGCCAACCTGCATGCGCTGGGCGTGTTAGTCATCGACGAGATCCAACATCTGCGGGGTGCCAAGGTTGGTGCTGCGGCGCTGATGAAGTTCCTGGTCCGGCTGGTCAACACCATTGGCGTACCGGTGATTCCGATCGGCACGTTGAGTGCCCTGCCGATTCTGCAGGGAAGCTTCAGCCAGGCACGCCGCAACACGGGTTTGGGCTCCATGCTGTGGGACCGGATGGATCCGGGCGCTACTTGGAACAGCTTTCTCGAACAACTCTGGGGGTATCAATGGACCAACCCGCGCACAACGCTGACGGATGAGCTGAACGCTGCTATCTATGACGAAAGCCAAGGGGTGGCGGATCTGGCGGTCAAGCTGGTCATGCTCGCGCAGATGCGACTGGTCGGGATCAGTGAAATGCGCAAGGGCCAGTCCGAAAAGATCACGACGGAGTTGATTCGGGTCGTGGCCAAGGAGGAACTCGCGATGGTCGCGCCGATGATCACGGCGTTGCGCGAGAACGACACGGTCAAGGCCGCCAAGTTCGATGACCTGCGCTCACTGAATGAGCACGTTGGACTGGTACTCAGCAGGGCGATCGGTGGTGGCCGTGCGCAGGACAGCGTTGAAGCGCCACCGCCTGCTGCGACGGCTGCAGCACCGGCGTCGGCATCCATGGAGGCGGTGCTCCTCACCTCGTTGAAAGGGATGGGTGTGGCCGAAGACGTTGCCAAGGCACTGGTGGCGGAGGCAGTTGCCAACAATCCGTCCGGCGACCCGCTGACGCTGATGCAGACGATCACGGCGACGTTGAAGGCAAGTCCGCCTGTCGTAAAACCACCGAAGCCGAAGAAGGTTCCTGTTGACGAGCTCCCCGACGAAGATTTGCGTCGGATCGTCGCCAACGGCAAGCAGGCGGGTGCGGCGGCCTACGACGCGCTGTTGGCTGCTGGCGTAGTGCGTCCACCGATGCTGGATTTCGCGGCTTGACGATGTTGGGCTACTTCCCGCAGGTGTATCCGCAGGAGCTGCTGTACAGCGTACTCGCGCGATATCACCGGCACATGGGTGCGCCGTCGTTCATCCAGTCCATGGAATCGCTGTTTGGGCGCAGGCTCGTCATCGCGAACCCGGATCTGCCCGAACACATCGACGCCCTCGCGGCGCGCATTCCACCCGGTCGCCACCTGGCCGCGGATCGGATCATCGACACGATGACACTGTATCCGTACTACACGGCATACCAGAGTCAGGATGTCAGGCAGCAGGTTCGCCACGCCATGCGGGTTGGCGAAGATGGCAGCGTGCTGCTGCGGCTCGGAATCGCGGCGTTTCGCGCGGGGAGGGTCACGCAGCTGCGGTTCTGCGGAAGCTGCCTCGCGCAAATGCGCGAGCGCTACGGCGAACTGTATTGGCGCCGGGACCATCAGTTGCCCAGCGCGCTGGTCTGTCCGGAACACGCCAAGCTGCTACAGGTTGGTACGGTACGGCTGACTGGATGTAGCCGTCACCGCTTCGTGCCAGCGGATCGGCAGACCTGCCCTTGGCGCGCACCGGCAGTGATTCAGGACGTCGCGACACCGATTGTCGAGACGCTCCATCGGTTGGCGGTGGCTAGTGCGGCGTTGCTCGATGATCCCGGTCCTCCTGTGACGCCGCAGGCGCTGACGGCGTTCTACAGCAGTGCGGTGCAACGGACCGGTCTGGCATCGCTGAACGGCCGAGTCGACCAACGCCAGTTCGATCAAGCGTTTCGGCACCACTATCGCGGTGGCCTGCCCATGCTGCCCGGCGTGATGACGGGCAGTCGGTTCACCGGGGACTGGCTGGCGGCATTTGTTCGCAAACACCGTAAGGCGCGCCACCCGCTCCAACACCTGATGGTGCGTGACTTCCTGGCGTCGAGAGACTCTGCGGGACGGCCGTTTGGTGAAGGCCCATGGCCCTGCTGCAATCCGCTGGCGAGCCACCGGGGTGAGGCGGTGGTGTCCGACTGTCGATTTCACCGCAATCGGGCGCATTGGGTCGGCGTGTTCACCTGCTCATGTGGGTATGCCTATACGCGCAGCTTCCATCCGGACACGGGCAAGGTTGGAGCGCCGCGGTTTCAGGCGTTCGGCCCATCGCTCGGATCCGTGCTGGGCGAAATGGTCGCTGCCGGCTGCTCCTTGCGGGAGATCGCCCGCAGGCTGGAGATCGATCCCAAGACGGTCCTCAAGCTGGCGGCCGAGTTTGGCATCAGAACCCGCTGGAAAGCAGTGTCGGACAGATCACCCGGATCGCCCAGGAAAACTCCTACAGCCGTCGCGAGATCGCCAGAGCCCAGCAGGAGGCGATCAGCCCGCTGTCCCCGGAGGAACTGGGTCGAGATCGACACGCAAGTGGCCACCAAGGTTCGGGAGGCCGCGGAACTGATCCGGGCCGAGACCCCGTTGGTGCGCGTCACGACAACGGCCGTCGAGCGTCGGTTCTGGAATCGTGGCTGGATCTGCAAACGGGCTACCAAGTTGCCGGTATCGATGCAGGCGTTGGGTGACGTGGCTGAGTCGCTGGAATCGTTTCAGCGCCGACGAGCGTGGTGGACGATCCTGAACATGGATCGTGCCGATGAGCCGCTTCAGGTGTGGCGGATCCTCCGTAAGGCAGGTCTCACCGACCGGCACACCTCAATGGTAGAGGGTCTGCTGGCCACCCACTTCAATCGGGGGCAGGCCGCCGCATGAGGCGCATGGTCTTCCGCTCGATCGCCAAGCTGGGAAGCGCGCCGATGGAACTATTCTGGTTGGCGGGCCTGGTACGGAACGAGCGCAACGAGTGGAATGTCCTGGCGGTCTATAGGAACACTGAGACAGGCGAGCTAAGCCGCCTCGAGCAACCCATCGGCATGTTGCCGATCATGAGCGTGGGCATTCGGTTCGAGCACGGCGTGCTGAAGGTCGACGAGTTGCCCGGCGAAGTCATGGAGATCGTGATCCCGGATATGGGGCGCCCGGACATCATCACTTCGGCCGAGGTCCCGTTCGAGCTCTATCCTTTGCCGCAGGGAAAGTCCGGAACCCAGCGGCTGTTTCGTTATCGAACGCAAGGCGTCGAGGTTCTGATCCCGGTCATTGAGCTGGTCCGGGCATTGTTCCTGCACAACCGGACACTGGCCCTGGCCCTGATGCGGCCGAGCGGACTGGAGCAGTTGTTCGTGCCGCAGCATCCGGGGCAGCGGGAGATCGCTATGGTGCAATTCACGCGGGAGATGCCCAAGAGCGTGATCGGAAAGGCATTGGCACTGGAGTTCGCCTGGATCGTTCTGGACCGAGATGCTCGGCGCTCCTGGGACAGCGTCCAGCGGCTGACGGCAGGACAGCGCCACGTCCTGTTCGACCCACCCTCGATCCGGAGCTCGAACTGGGTATTTCGCGGGGTGCGTCACGGCAACCAGTGGCTGGTGCAGGAACTCAAGTTCGTCGGCGGCAGACGCCTGCCGTTCGCCAAACTGGAATACAGCCACCCGGCCTTCACGAAGGTTACGGCTCTGTTGTCTGGAGGGGGCGGGGATCCTGCGCCGGGTCCATCGGCACCGGAAGGCGATGAAGAAGCTTCAACCGTGAAGGACTTCGACGTCGATGATGGCGAAGAAGGCAGCACCAGCTACCGGGGCCCGCAGATCGTGGACGCCCCGGCCCGAAGATCTGCCTTCGAGAACTCTGTGATAGTGGCCAAGGCGGCCGCGGAGGTGAAACATCATGGCAAGAAGCCCGGCAATAAGGCCGCAAAACGCCCGAAGAACAAGCGAACCCGCATCGTCGAGGTCAGCTCGGGCGAGCGCGCGGGCACCGCCAAGCTACCTCCGCTGGAGTTCCGTTTGCTACATGCGGCACCAGACGTGGAAATGGGTGATCTCGATGCGCTCGATGAAACCGTACGCCACATGCGCGACCAACTACCCGACGTACACTTCGCGATGACACTTGTGCAACTCAAACAAGGTCATGCGTCCTCGACCATTGGTGCTAGGCCCCGTCCTGCCATGGTGGTGACGATAGACCCACACAACCAAGAGATCATTGTTCTCATCGACATCGAGCGCACCGGTGTTATAGCCCTGTCGTTGATGTCCATGAGATTCCCGCGTGGGTCGTCACCCCACGTGATCGAGGATGCAGTTGGCAAGATGCTCGACGGTTGGGTCGAGCTCGGCGGTCACTGGTCTACGGAGTTAGAGAAGACGCTTGAAGATATCTGTGCCTGTGAGCGCGTTCCCAGGGTGCTGATCCCAAGGGAGAAATTTCGACACAGCGCAAAGATGTGGGCCAATCGGTTAATGGATCGATTAGGCTTAACCAGCAGTTGAGCGGCTGCTTCCGACCCGAAGCGGACATTCGCATGATTTGAATCGAAAAGGCCCGCATCTCTGCTGGGCCTCCGCATTCTGAGCGATCAGGAAGTGAACCTGACCCCGTTGTTCCTCCCCTACCCGTTGCGCTTCCTGTTCGCCAGCAAGCCGGAGGCCATCAGCCCGGTGCTGGGCATCGTGCATCGTGTGATCGCCGGTTGGCTTGCCGATCAGGCCGGCGTGCCGCGGGATACGGCGCAATGCGGCGTGGTGACCCTGATCCAGCGCTTCGGCAGCGCGCTGAATCTCAACATCCACTTCCACATGCTGTGGCTCGACGGCGTGTACGAGGACACCACCGAGCGTCCGCAGCGCAAGCCGCGCCTGCACCGCACCCGTGCGCCCACATCGGCGCAACTGACGGAACTGGCCAACACCATCGCGCATCGCGTGTGCCGGCACCTGTCGCGCCGCGGCTGGCTCGAAGGCGAAGACGAATCCGTGTTCCTGTCCGACAGCGCGGGTAGCGACGACGGCATGGATGGGCTGCGGATGAGTTCGATGACCTACCGCATCGCCACCGGTCGCGACGCTGGCCGCAAGGTCGTCACCCTGAAAACGCTACCCGGTGATGCGGGTTCTCTGGACGGCGACGCCGGCAAGGTCGGCGGCTTCTCGCTGCATGCCGGCGTGGCCGCGGAAGCACACGAAAGCCACAAGCTCGAAAAGCTGTGCCGCTACATCACGCGCCCGGCGATCAGCGAGCAGCGGCTATCGATCTCGCCACAGGGCAGGGTGCGTTACCAGCTCAAGACGCCGTGGCGCAATGGCACCACGCATGTCGAATGGGATGCGGTGGACTTCATCGCCAAGCTGGCGGCGCTGGTGCCGCCACCCCGCGCGCATCTCACCCGCTTCCACGGCGTATTCGCCCCGAATGCAAACCTGCGTGCGCAGCTGACGCCATCGGGGCGCGGCAAGCGGCCTGCGAGCGATGCAGTGCCGGTGGACGTCAGCGCCCACGACGAGCCGCGCAGCCCCGAGCAGAAGCGCCGTGCGATGAGCTGGGCGCAACGGCTCAAGCGGGTCTTTTCCATCGACATCACCACCTGCGCCCACTGCGGCGGCGCGGTACGGATCGTCGCCAGCATCGAGGAACCCAAAACCATCCGCGCCATCCTCGCCCACTTCGAGAAGCACGGCGCGCTGGAGCAAGCGCACTACCGGCCCGCAGCGCGCGCGCCGCCGCCGGCCGCGTGACGAGGTGCCGGCCACGCAGCCGGCAGCCAAGCCAGAGTCCGATCCGATGCGGCCACGACCCCGCAGGGCTGCGCTCGGCCCTGTGCCGGGATTCGGTGAGAAATGGCTACGCACTGAGCCGCTGCGTGGCCCCGCGATGTCGAAAACCCACGCATGAACCCCCGATCTGTGCCCGATCTGTGCCCAAAGCGGCGCTTGCGTGGCCGCGTCCTACCCGCCAGACTCGCCAAAAAGGGCGGTTGAACTTCCTATACCCCAGCTCCATGGCGATGCGCGCCCATTCGCCCCGATGGTGGATGGTGTCCAGCCAATCCAGGATGCACGCCAGGGTGCCGTCGAGACCTGCGTCGCCGCAGGTCGCCAGCATCTGCTCCAGGCTGGCGGCCTTCTGTTCGAGGTTGCGCTCCATCACCTCCAGCAGCAGCTCCTCGCGATCGGCGAAGTTGGAGTAGAAGGCCCCCTGCGTATAGCCGGCACGCGTGCAGACGGCGCGCAGCGACAGCGCCGGGATCGAGTGCTCCACGATCAGCGCCTCGGCGGCATCCAGCAGCGCCGCGCGCGTGCGGGCCTGCGATTCACTGCGGTTGAGCGGACGTGCGTGGCGTTGGGCTTGGCTCACGGCCGGCTCCGGCGCGACGGGGCGGCAGTATGCCACCGCCTTGCACAGGACGCCGTCAGCGTGCGGTGACCGTTCCCGACGGAGCACGCACGGGCGGCGGACATGGCGTCAATCATCGTAGAAGCCACCCCCCGCACCGGCGCCCAGGCGACCCTTGTCGATGTAGTTCACCTTGAGATATTCGGCCCAGCCCTGCGTTGCGGGATTTGCGCTTGCGATGTTGTACGCCGTGCGCAGGCCGACAATGTCGTAGATCTGGAACGGCCCCAGCTTGGCGCCGGTCCCGATTCGCCAGGTCTTGTCGATGTCCTCCGGACTCGCCACACCTTTCAACAACAAGGCGGCGGCCGCGTTGAGCAACGGCACCAGCAGCGAATTCAGCACGTAACCCGGCTGCTCCTTGTGCAGTCGGATCGGTTCCATGCCGATTTCCGCAGCGAAGCGCGCCACCTGCTCGAACACCTCAGGATCGGTCTGCGGCGTACCCATCACTTCCGCTGTGTTCTGGCGCCAGATGTGATTGGCGAAATGCAACGCCAGGAACTTCTCCGGCCGGCCCGTCGCATCCGCGAATGCACTGGGCAGCAGCGTGGAGGAGTTGGTGGCGAAGATGGTGCCTTCGCGCGCCAGCCTGGCGAGTTCGGCATAGACTGAGCGCTTGAGTTCCAGCTTCTCCGGCACCGCTTCAATTACCAGGTCCGCGTCGCGCACGGCCTGCGCAAGGTCGCTGCTCAGTGCGATGGCCGCCGCGACCCTGGTGGTCGCCTCGGGCGTCGTCCCCGGCAGGTCGGCGGCATATGTCTGAGCCAATCGCGTCAGGGCGTCGCGGGCACGCTCCAGCGCTGCTGCGTCAATGTCGTACGCCGTGACGCTCTTGCCGTGAAAGGCGCACTGGAAGGCGATCTGCGCGCCGAGCACGCCAGTGCCCAGCACGGTCACCCGCTGCAGGCCGGAGGGCGAGGCGACGGTCTTTGTGGTGTCCTGTGTCATGTTCATGCGTCCTCCCCGGCCAGCAGGCCGGCGTCGTGGAGCAATGCACCGATCTCGGTGCGGTCGAGCCTGGCCAACACGCGGTCGCGCAGGAACGACGGGCCCGGCAACGCCAATTCTTCGCCATCGCGCAGCTGGTGCAGTGCATCCAGCAGGGTGCGGATGTCGTAGGTGGAATTGAACACTTCCGGCACGCCGCGTTCAATGCCCAACAGCGTGTAGACCGCTTCCATCGGCGTGCGCACCGAGTACTCGGTGGTGAAGATACAGTCGCGTTGCTTCGACTCCGCGAACTGGCCGATGAATGCGAAGTTCACAGCGCCCGCTGGCACCACGTCAGGGCGATCACCGGCTTGACGCGGCATGAAGAAGGCGGTGATGTACGGCATCATCACCGGCACGGTGTTGGCTCCCGTGGCTGCAAGCTCCGCGATGTCCTCAACCGACACACCCATGTGATACAGCCATTCCTGGGTGATTTCCTCGCCGGTGCAGTCCTGCATCGGCTTCTTGACGTAATCCCCCGGCACGTCCGCGAACAGGCCATAGAACCAGATCACGACCTGGTCCTTGGGCTGCTTCTTGAAGTGCGGCTGGCGGTTCACCGTCCAGCTCAGCAGCCAGCTGGAATCCTTGGCGGTGACAATCCCGCCGGTCACCACCTTGCCGCTGAACGGGTCGCGCTTGGCGATCTTCTCGATGTACTTCGGGATGCGCGCGTCCAGCGTGGTGATGGTGGCGGATTCCCATTTGGTCTCCGGAATGTGCGTGCCGAACACGTCGGGCCGCCCGAACGACGGATCCTTGGCCGCGATGCGCCGCCACAGATCCCAAGCCGGTGCCGGGCCTTCGTCCAGCAGCGCCGCGGTCTTGTGGTCGCCCTCGTTGCTGTTTTCCACCAGCGAGCCGATGGTCATGAACAACAGGTCATCGGGGCCGAGTGCCATGCCACCGGGCTGGCCGTCGCGGTTTCAGTGGATGCGCGTGGCCTGCTTGCGTCCGTTGGTGGCATCGATGTCGAAATCGACATCTGTCACCTCGGTGCAGTACTGGAACACCACGCCCTGGTCCTTCAACCACTTCACCAATGGCAGCACCAGCGATTCGTACTGGTTGAAGCGGGTGAACTTCAACGCGGAAAGATCCGCCAGACCGCCGATGTGGTGGATGAAGCGGTGCAGATAGAGCTTCATTTCCAGCGCCGAATGCCACTCTTCGAACGCGAACATGGTGCGCCAGTACATCCAGAAGTTGCTGGCGAGGAAGTCCTCACCGAACACCTCGTTGATGCGCTTGTTCTCCATCTCCTCGCGCGTGGCCATGAAGACCTTGAGCATGTCCTTCTGCGCGGCCTTGCTGAGCGTGAACTTGCCCATGTCGGGCGCAGGCTTGCCCTGTTCGATGGTGGCGCGCTGCAGGGAGAAATTGGGGTCGTCCTTGTTCAGCCAGTAGAACTCGTCGAGCACGCTGGCCCCCTCGACTTCCAGCGACGGAATGCTGCGGAACAGATCCCACAGGCATTCGAAATGGTTCTCCATCTCGCGGCCGCCGCGGATCACGAAGCCCTTGTCCGGCTTCTCAAGTCCATCCAGTGCGCCGCCCGGCACGTCGATGCGTTCCAGGATGGTGATGCGCTCGCCCGGCATCTGGCCATCGCGGATCAGGAAGGCGGCGCCGGCCAGCGAGGCCAGGCCGGAGCCGACGAACCATGCGGATTTGCCGTCGACCCCGTCTGGCTTGCGCGGGCGGGCGAAGGCTTCGTAATTGCCACTGCTGTAATACATGTACGGACTCCAGTCGGGGAAGTTCAAGGTCATCGATCTAGGGATCATCTGAATAACACGCCCTGATGCTGCTTTTGCCGCCACACGAGCATCAATATTGTGTCGGGCAGCGATTTTCATCGATTTCAGGTCGGATTTCGGCCGTTTCCGGCCTGTTCTGGCGGGCTTCCCCGCCATCCAGGCGCAACTATCCCGCAGCCGCCAATAAATCTCGCCGCGCCATCCACAGGTTCGACAGCGCGAACAGTGTCAGCACCTGCGCAGTGTTCTTTGCCAGCCCGCGGTAACGCACTTTGGCGTAACCGAACTGGCGCTTCACCACCCGGAACGGGTGCTCAACCTTCGCGCGCACGCTGGCCTTGTAGCGCTCCCAGCGCTCGGCGTATTTGCGGTCACGCTTGTTCTTCATCGCCCGCAGCTTCGACGGCTTCTCCGCGATCAGGAAGCCGACGGCAACGTGCTGCAGCTCTTCGCGCTTGTCGGCGCCGGTGTAGCCACTGTCGCCGCACACCGTATCCTCCTTGCCATGCAGCAGCTTGTGCACCTGGGTCACGTCGCCGACGTTCGCGGCCGTGCACTCCACGTGGTGCACCAGCCCCGAATACTCGTCCACGCCAATGTGCGCCTTCATCCCGAAGTGCCACTGGTTGCCCTTCTTCGTCTGGTGCATCTCCGGATCGCGCTTGCCATCCTTGTTCTTCGTCGAGCTTGGCGCGGCAATGATCGTGGCGTCCACGATCGTGCCCGCGCGCAGGCTCTGGCCCTTGCGTGCCAGGTGCGCGTTCACCCGCGCCAGGATCTTCGGCGCCAGGTCATGCGTCTCCAGCAGACGCCGGAAGTTGAGGATCGTGGTCTCGTCGGGGATGTCGTCCAAACCGCTCAGCTCGGCGAACCGGCGCATCACCGCTGTGTCGTAAAGCGCCTCTTCCATGGCCGGGTCGCTGAGCGCGTACCACTGCTGAAGGAAGTGAACCCGCAGCATCGTTGACAGCGGATACGGCTGCCGGCCAGGGCGACCCATCTTCGGATAGTGCGGCTCAATCAGCTTCAGCAGCGCCTTCCACGGCACCACCTGATCCATCTCGGCCAGGAAGATCTCCTTGCGGGTCCGCTTGCGCTTGCCCATGCCTTCGGCATCACCGAACGTCAGCTGTATCGATCGTCACCCTCATCGCGTTGCGCTATTGTCGCCCACTTCGGGGGAGTTGTTCAGAGTTTCCCTAGCGAAAGGTCACTCCCACGGTAATGTATATCATCTGATATTTGAATTCCATTTGAGATCTATATGGCTGTCCGGACGGCTTTTCGCGGCCCGCAAATGATCTGGGCACCCGAAGGTGCCCAGAGGTAAGCGCGTTTGATGGCGGGGACGATGCCGGTGCCGGGCCGCTTCGCCACGCCTTGATGCCCTTTCGGCCGATGGCGGCCGGCCACGCGCTGGGCGATCATCGACGACCCGCCTGAGGAGAGCCCCATGTCCCGAATCGAACTTGATGGCAAGGTCTGCCTGGTCACCGGTGCCGCCAGCGGCATCGGCAAGCACATCGCCGAAACCTATGCCGCCGCCGGTGGCCGCGTCGCGATCGCCGACCTGAAGCTGGACGCCGCGGAAGCCACCGCCGCCGCGATCCGCGAATCCGGCGGCCAGGCGATGGCCGTGGCGATGGACGTCACCAGCGAATCGCAGGTGGTCGAAGGCGTCGCGCAGATCGCCGCCGAATGGGGCCGGGTGGACGTGCTGGTCTCCAATGCCGGCATCCAGATCATCAACAAGATCACCGAGTTCTCGTTCGAGGACTGGAAGAAGATGCTCGCCATCCACCTCGACGGCGCCTTCCTGACCACCCGCGAGTGCATGAAGGACATGGAGAAGCGCGGTGCGCCCGGCGCGATCATCCTGATGGGCTCGGTGCACTCGCATCTGGCCTCGCCGCTGAAGGCGCCCTACGTCACCGCCAAGCACGGCCTGCTCGGCCTCGCCCGCACCATCGCCAAGGAAGGCGGCAAGCTCGGCATCCGCTCCAACGTGATCTGCCCGGGCTTCGTGCGCACCCCGCTGGTGGACAAGCAGATCCCGGAGCAGGCCAAGGAGTTCGGCATCAGCGAAGAGGAAGTGATCCAGAAGATCATGCTGAAGGACACCGTCGATGGCGAATTCACCACGCTCGACGACGTGGCCAACGTGGCGCTGACCCTGGCCGCTTTCGAGACCAACGCGCTCACCGGCCAGAGCATCGTGGTGAGCCACGGCTGGTTCATGCAGTGAAGCGGTCGGCCACGCACGCCGTGGCATGATCCCTCGCCATGGACACGTCCCCGCAACTGCTCGAGAAGGTCGCTCAATATCCCGCCATCGCCCTGGTGCTCCAGGGCGGCGGCGCGCTCGGCGCCTACCAGTGCGGCGTCTATCAGGCGCTCAACGAGGCCGGCATCCGCCCCAACTGGTACGCCGGCATCTCGATCGGCGCGATCAACGCGGCGATCATCGCCGGCAACCGGCCGCAGGATCGCATCGAACGGCTGCGTGATTTCTGGGAAACGATCTGCGAACCCGCGGGCCTCGCCAGCTGGCCGGCGATGGGCGTGCGCGCCGGGCTTTCGATGCTGCCGATGAACCCGGCTCTGGAAACCTGGGCCGCGACGATGAGCGCCCTGGCCGCCTTGTGGCAGGGCCAGCGCGGCTTCTTCACCCCGTGGCCGGCCTCGCCCTTCATGCGCTGCGACGGCACGCCGCAGGCCACCAGTTTCTACGACACCACGCCGCTGTTGGCAACGCTCGAGCGGCTGGTGGATTTCGACCGCATCAACGATGACCGCACGGTGCGCCTGACCGTTGGCGTCACCGACGTGGAGAGCGGCAACTTCCGCTATTTCGACAGCCGCGACACCCGGATCGGGCCGAAGCACATCCTCGCCTCAGGCTCGCTGCCGCCGGCCTTCGCGCCGGTAGAGATCGAGGGCCGCCATTACTGGGACGGCGGCGTGGTCTCGAACACGCCGCTGGAACACATCCTCGACGAATGGCCGCGCGAAGACACGCTGGCCTTCCAGGTGGACCTGTGGAGCGCGCGCGGGCAGCGGCCGCAGACGATGATGGACGTGCTCGAACGCGGCAAGGACATCCAGTATTCCAGCCGCACCCGCCACGGCACCGATACGGTCGCGCGCACCCAGCAGTTGCGGACCGCGCTGAACGACCTCATCGCCCGCCTGCCCGAAGGCGGACTGCCCGAAAGTGCCCGCGAGGCACTGGCGCCGTGGCTGGACGATCGCGTCATCAACATCGTCCACCTGATCTACCAGGCCAAGCCGCACGAACAGCAGTTCAAGGACTATGCGTTCGGCCGCATCAGCATGGAGAGCCATTGGCAGAGCGGGCTGGCCGATACCCGGCAGACGCTGTCACACCCCGGCTGGTTCGACCTGCCCGACCGCGACCACGGCTACGCGGTACACGACGTGCACCGCGTCACGCAGAAGAAGCATCTGACGCGCTTCTGATCGGTTCGGGCCCGCCTCAGAACGGCTTGCCGACCACCAGATAGACGATGCCGACCAGGAGCACCAGCGGGATCTCGTTGATCCAGCGCAATGCACGTGCCGACGGCAGCGGACGCCCGGCTTCGGCAGCCTTCAGCCAACGCCCGATGACGATGCTGAAGACGAACACCAGCGTGACCAGCAACAGCTTGGCGTGCAGCCAGCCGCCGGCGAAACCGAAGTGCAGCCACAGCGTGAGCCCCATCAGCAGCGCGATGCCGAACAGCACGTGCCCGAAGCGGGAGAGCCTGCGCCCCATCAACACCAGTCGCTCGCGCACGGCCGGGTGTTCGCCTGCCTCGGCCAGGTTCACGAGGATGCGCGGCAGGTACAGCACCGTCGCCGATGGCCAGGGCGCGTTCGGCTACAACGCCGCCAACGGCGAGTTCGGCGACATGATCGAGTTCGGCATCCTGGACCCGACCAAGGTCACCCGCACCGCGCTGCAGAACGCGGCGTCCATCGCCGGCCTGATGATCACCACCGAAGCGATGGTGGCAGAGCTGCCGAAGAAGGAAGAGCCGGCGATGCCGGGCGGCGGCATGGGCGGCATGGGCGGCATGGATTTCTAAGCCCCGCGATCCATCAAGCAAGACCACAAAGCCCGGCCTCGTGCCGGGCTTTGTGCGTTCTGGCGTCCGAGGCGGGAGACTTCCTACCCGCCCCGCGGCAATGTCTGACGCGAAGATCAGAAAACGCCGATATGAACGCGTGCTCGCGGGCGCAACCCTGAGCAGCCGTCCCTGCAACGGAGCGCTGCGTGCCGCGCCTGACCGCACCCCGGCGGCAGGCCGAGGTGTGCGCGCCACTGCCGGCCGCCCACGCCGCTGCGCGTTACGCGCGCCACCTGCCCGAGCGCACGCTGCTGTACGCGCTAGTGCAGGCGCACTACCCGGACTTCATCGCGCGTCTTGAGGCCGAAGACCGCCCGCTGCCCGAGTATGTGCGCGAGGAGTTCGAGACCTACCTGCGCTGCGGCGTGCTCGAGCACGGCTTCCTGCGCGTGGTGTGCGAGCAGTGCCGGGCCGAGAGGCTGGTGGCCTTCTCCTGCAAGAAGCGCGGCTTCTGCCCCAGCTGCGGGGCGCGGCGCATGGCCGAGAGCGCGCGGCACCTGGTGGAGGAGGTGTTTGGCCCGCGGCCGGTGCGGCAATGGGTGCTGAGTTTTCCGTACCCGCTGCGCTTCCTGTTCGCCAGCAAGCCGGAGGCCATCGGCCCGGTGCTGGTGATCGTGCAGCGCGTCATCGCCGGCTGGTTAGCCGATCAAGTCGGCGTCGACCACGCCAGCGCGCAATGCGGCGTGGTGACCCTGATCCAGCGCTTCGGCAGCGCGCTGAACCTGAATGTTCACTTCCACATGCTGTGGCTCGACGGCGTGTACGACGCGAACGTCGAGCCCCCGCGGCGCAAGCCGCGCCTGCGCCGCGCCCGTGCCCCCACCTCTGCGCAACTGACGCAGCTCGCCAACACCATCGCGCATCGCGTGTGCCGGCACCTGTCGCGCCGCGGCTGGCTCGAAGGCGAAGACGAATCCGTGTTCCTGTCCGACAGCGCGGGTAGCGACGACGGCATGGATGGGCTGCGGATGAGTTCGATGACCTACCGCATCGCCACCGGTCGCGACGCTGGCCGCAAGGTCGTCACGCTGCAAACATTGCCCGGTGACGCAGGCTCGCTGGAGGGCGACGCCGGCAAGGTCGGCGGCTTCTCGCTGCATGCCGGCGTGGCCGCGGAAGCACACGAGAGCCACAAGCTCGAAAAGCTG
>NZ_JAODZG010000080.1:0-6255 GCF_029835135.1 Stenotrophomonas sp. GD04145
GCCAGCCACGGAAGAGAATCAAAAGATCAAAAGCAAAGGCAGGCTCTCGTTGTAGCGCCGAGCGCATGCTCGGCTGCCATACGCGAAGCCTCTGAGCCGAGCATGGCTCGGCTACAGAAGATCATCCCGATCACTCCTTCGTTCATCCACGCATGGCGTGGATCTACCGTGTCGACCAAGGTCGACACCCATCAGGCAACAGCCATGCCATTCCGACAGATCACAGGAATCTGTCGAAGGCGGGGTGGGTCCGGTTGCGGGGGTGTCCGCGGCATGGATGCCGCGGCCAAGCCCCCAAGGACGGGTTTACGGCGTCCCCCGCAACCTGACCCACCCCGCCATCCCCCAGATAACCCGCTTCTGCTCTGGCTCTGGCTCTGGCTCGTAGCAGGTGCAGGGCGCAGCCCTGCATAAAACCCCAACCCTCACTTCTTCAGGAAGTTGTCCACCAGCAGATGCTTCACGTCGTCGAAGCGGCCATTCAACACCGCCTTGGCCGCATACAGGGCCGTACCCGCCACCTGTTTGGCCTCGATCTGCGGCGGCATCACCAGCTCCGCCCGGCTGGTATGCACGTCCAGCAATGCCGGACCGCGCTGGGCGAGGAAGTCCTGTACGGCCTCCTCCAGGTCCTCGCTGCGGGTGACCGTGCGGCCATGGAAACCGATCACCTCGGCAAGACGGCCGAAATCCGGATTCTTCAGGTCGGTGTAGTTGTCCAGCAGCCCTTCCACCTTCTGCTCCAGTTCCACGAAGTTCAACGAACCGTTGTTGAACACCACCACCTTGATCGGCAGCTTCTCCTGCACCGCGGTCAGCAGATCGCCCAGCAGCATCGCCAGCCCACCATCGCCCGACAGAGAGATCACCTGCCGGCCCGGGAACGCCTTCTGCAGGCCCAGCGCCTGCGGCATCGCATTGGCCATCGTGCCGTGCAGGAGACTGGTGAGCGTGCGGCGACGGCCATTGACGCGGATATGCCGCAGCACCCACACCATCGGCGAGCCACCGTCGGCGGTGAACAACGCATCGTCGCTGGCGTACTTCGACAGCAGCGCGGTCAGGTGCTGCGGATGGATCAGTTCGCCCTCGCCCGGCTGCTCCTCCTGCTCACGCTTGGCCAGCGCCTTGTCGCGACGCTCGATACACTCGTCGAGGAACGTGCTGTCCTCGCGGGGTGGCAGCATCGGCAGCAGTGCATCCAGCGTCGGTTCGATGTCACCCACCACGCCCAGGTTCACCGGATGGCGGCGACCGAGATGGCTGCCATCGCGATCGACCTGGATGATCGTCGCCTTGTCCGGATAGAACTGCCCCCAGGCAAAATCGGCGCCGAGCAGCAGCAGCGTGTCGCACTCCATCAGGGTGTGGAACCCGGATTCGATGCCGAAGATGCCGGTCATGCCCATGTTGTACGGGTTGTCCGGCTCGACGAAGTCCTTGGCACGCGAGGTGTGCGCGATCGGGGCCTGCAGGCGCCGGGCCAGTTCCAGCAGCTGCGCATGGGCGCCCTGGCAACCGGCACCGGCATAGATGCCGATGCGCTTGCCCTGCCCCAGCAACCCGGCGATGCGCTGCAGCTCGCCATCCGACGGGCGCAGCACCGGCTGGGCGTAGTGCACCGAGAACGGCACATCGTGCTTCACCTCGGCCTGGCTGATGTCGGCCGGCAGGATCACCACCGCCACGCCGCGGCGGCTGATCGCCGCCTGGCAGGCCAGGGCGACCACGCGTCGTGCCTGCGCCGGGCTGTGCACCTGTTCGCAGAACACCGTGCAGCTGCCATAGACCGCCTTGAAATCCACTTCCTGGGGGAATTCCATGCCCAGTTCGCTGGTCACCACCTGGCTGGCGATCAGCACCATCGGTGCGCGGTTGCGGTTGCTTTCAAAGATGCCATTGATGAAATGCAGGCCGCCGGGACCGCAGGAGCCGGCACAGGCCGTCAGCTCGCCGCTCACCAGCGAATCGGCGCCGGCGGCGAAGGCGGCCACCTCTTCGTGGCGCACATGTACCCATTCGATTTCGCTGCGATGCAGTGCATCGGTGACGTGGTTCAACGTGTCGCCGACGATGCCATAACAGCGACGGACGCCCGCCTGCTGCAGGGTATCGACAACGATCTCGGCAACGCGCTTGCTCATCGGATGCATCCTCGAACGGGGGAACGTCCGAGGCTAGACCCGACGAGGTGATGCCTCCGTGGGCAAGCCACGCATCGCCTCGACAGGCAAACTGCAGAGCGATATCGGGTCAATCGTTGACGTTGATCCAGCCCACCACCGCGCCGCTCTTCGGGTTGCGGTACCGCACCTTCAGCCAACCGTCCTGTTCATCCAGCAGTTCCACGCGGTCGCCCTGCAGCAGGTAACGCCGGGTGCTGGGCGCACCGGGCCGGTCGAACAGGAACAGGCGCGCCGGCACCACGGTGGCCTGCTGGCTGCGCAGCGGGCCGTCGGGCGGTGCGCCCAGGCCATCAGCGATCGCGCTCTCCAGCACACGACCGGTGGGATCAAAGGTGCGCCAGACCGCCGACGGGCCCTGCTCGTCGGCCGGCACCCAACGCAGTGCGGCGTTCAGGGTATCGCCCAGCATCAAGACGCGCTCGGCGCGATACAGATAGAGTTTCGCGCCTGCAAACCGGTACTGGTCCGTGTACCACATCGGGCCGCTGCGGCAGCTGCTGGTCAACGTGCGCGTGGCGGCATCAACGGTGAGCCCCATCAGGCCGCCGCAGTTGTCACGCCCATGGGTTTCGGCCTGCAGCGCGCGGAAACCACCGCTGGCCGGATCGTAGCGATACACCGCCACCGCTTCATTGACCATGCCGACCGACGCCCGCGCAACCAGCTCCGGGCGCCCATCGAAATCAACATCCTCGGCTGACAACCGCGAATTGCCGTCGACGTCCGGGGCACCCGGCAGGCTCAGCCGCTTGCCAGAGGGCAGCAGCTGCACGGCAATGCTGCCGTCCTCCGCCACCTTAGCCTGCACGCCAATGCCAGGTGCCGCCTCGAAGCGCAGCGACGCATCGCTGTCAGCAGCGTGCGCCAGCGGTACCAGCAGGCCCGCCAGCAGGCCAATCACGGTGTCCCTGTGTCTCATCGTCGTTGCCTGCGGCGCCAGGGCGGCGCCTCCCGGTCAGAACGATACGTCAACGGCCTGCCGCGACCACAGCACCGACTGGTGCCCGGTCTGCTGCTTCCACGCCAGGCGGATGGCTTCGATGTCGGCACGACGCTGCGGGCTGTCTTCGTGCAGCACCACCAGTACCTTGGTGCGCAGGCGGTTCGGCGCAGCGTCACCCCGGAACAACCACTGGCCGTAGGCATCGAACACGGTCAGGCCATCGGGGAAGCGCGGGGTCACTTCCTTGTCCAGGAAGGTCCGCCACTGCGCCTCGCTGATGGTGTCGGCCTGCGGTCGGTTGCCGGCGCCCTGCTCCTCGCCCACCCCGAAGTACAGCTCGCTGCGCACCCAGCCCTGGCCAGCGGACGGGCGTGCGGCATCCCCCTTCAGTTCAGCGGTCGTGGCCGTAGCGTAGGCGCTGGGCGCCTGCGAGGAGAGGCTGGCGCAGCCACTGGCGGCGAGCAGAACGGCGAAGGCAAGGCCAAGGTGTTTCATCGGTACAGCTCCGGGGAAGGGGGACAGTGCGAGCCGGCAGCGTACAGCGCCACCGGCCCGGCGTGCTGATGCCAACAGGGCATCAGCTCATGCCGGACCGGCAGGGGCTTGCATCAGCACCGGTCATCACGCGAAGATAATATATCGCTTCATCCGGATGGATGTAAGTGAAACTATCTCCCCCTTCCCCGTCGTCGTTGTTGCTGGAGCCCCCATGTCCGCCCGCCTGCCCGCGTCGCCGCTCGGCCTCGCCATTGCCCTTGCGCTCTCCCCCATCGCCCCGGCCCTGGCCCAGGACGCCACCAACCTCGACACCGTGATCGTCACCGGCACCCGTGCCGCCGACCGCACGGTGCTCGAATCCACCTCGCCGGTGGATGTGCTTACCGCCGAGGACATCCGCAAGGCCGGCGTGGTCAACGGCGAACTCGGCAGTGCGCTGCAGGCGCTGTTGCCGTCGTTCAACTTCCCGCGCCAGTCCAATTCCGGTGGCGCCGACCACGTCCGCGCCGCGCAGCTGCGCGGCCTGTCGCCGGATCAGGTACTGGTGCTGATCAACGGCAAGCGCCGCCACCACACCGCCCTGGTCAACACCGACAGCAAGATCGGCAAGGGCACCACGCCGGTCGACTTCAATGCCATCCCTGTCAGCGCGATCAAGCGCATCGAAGTGCTTCGCGACGGTGCCGGCGCGCTGTATGGCTCCGACGCCGTGGCAGGTGTCATCAATGTGATCCTCGACAATGGTGGCGACGGCGGCGAGATCGAAGCCAGCTACGGTGCAAATCACACCGATCTGAAGCCGATCGGCCGCACCCTTACCGATGGGCAGGCCGGCAACATCAGCGCCAAAGTGGGTACCTCGCTGGGTGAGGACGGTGGTTTCCTGCGCGTCGGCCTGGAGTACAAGCACCGCAACGGGACCAACCGCGCCGGCTTCGACCAGATTCCACCGTGGGACCAGACCCCGGACAACCTGGCACTGCAGGGCAAGCGCAACTACGTGCTGGGCGATGGTGAGAGCAAGGACATCAACCTGTGGCTCAACACTGAAATCCCGGTCGGCCAGACCTCCACCTTCTATGCGTTCGGCACCTTCAACCAGCGTGACACCGAAGGCGCGAACTATTTCCGCTACCCGGACGGCGAGGCCAACTGGAAGGAGGTCTATCCGAACGGTTACCGGCCGGTCTCCGAAGGCGAGAACCGCGAC
Organism: Stenotrophomonas sp. GD04145; assembly: GCF_029835135.1. Taxonomy (NCBI): domain Bacteria; kingdom Pseudomonadati; phylum Pseudomonadota; class Gammaproteobacteria; order Lysobacterales; family Lysobacteraceae; genus Stenotrophomonas; species Stenotrophomonas sp. GD04145. The sequence goes on from NZ_JAODZG010000080.1 coordinate 4,838, forward strand.
GTGCAGGCGGTCGCCGGTGTGCGCGGCCAATGGGGTGAGTGGAGCTACGACGGCAGCCTGGACCATGGCCAGAACGATTTCACCTATCGCCTGCGTGATTCGCTCAACGCCTCATTGGGCCCGGCCAGCCCGACACGCTTCAAGACGGCTGATTATGAGTACGCTCAGACCGTCGGCAACCTGGACCTGAGCCGTGTGTTCACCCAGAGCGACAGCATCAGCCATACGCTGGGCCTGGGCGCGGAAGCGCGCCATGAGCGCTACCAGACCCGCCCCGGCGACCCCGCCAGCTATGCGGCCGGCCCGTTTACCGACCGTCCCACCGGCTCGCAGGCCGGCGGCGGCCTCACGCCGCAGGATGCCGCCACCCTGTCGCGCGATGTGGCCAGCGCCTATGCCAGCCTGTCCAGCCAGTTCGGCGATCACTTCTCCAGCGACCTGGCTGCGCGCTACGAGCACAGCGATGATTTCGGCGGCGAACTGACCGGCAAGCTCGGCCTGCGTTACCAGTTCACCCCGGCCTTCGCCCTGCGTGGCGCGATCTCCAACAACTTCCGCGCCCCGTCGCTGGCACAGATCGGCTATGAGTCGACTTCCACTGGCTACAACGCCGGCGGCCAACTGGTGCAGGGCCGGCTGCTGTCGGTCAACAATCCGATTGCCCGTGGCCTGGGCGCGCAGGACCTCAAGCCCGAAAAGTCGATCAACACGTCGCTGGGCTTCACCAGCCGCATCGGCGAACACTTCGACCTGTCGCTGGACTTCTTCCAGATCGACATCGATGACCGCATCGCGCTGTCCGAAAGCATCACCGGCGATGCGCTGACCGATTACGTCGCCGCCAACTACGGCGTCAGTGGCCTGCAGAGCGCCAGCTTCTTCGTCAATGCCGCCGATACACGTACCCGTGGCGCAGAACTGGTCAGCAACTGGCGGCAGGCGCTGGGCAATGGCCAGCTGCTGCTGACCGGCACTTACGCCTATACCAAGACCACGCTGAAGAACGTGCTGGCCACGCCCGCACAACTGCAGGCGCTCGATCCGGACTATGTGCTGTTCGGCATCGAAGAGACCAACACGCTGACCGACGCCACCCCACGCACGCGCGGCAGCGTCTCTGCGGCATGGAGCAATGACCGCTGGTCACTCAGCAGCCGGGTGAACCGCTATGGCAGCGTCACCCGCGTCTTCAACTTCGGTGACGGCTACATTCCGCGCCAGACCTACCAGGCCGAATGGCAGCTGGATGCAGAAGTGGAGTATCGCATCAGCGCCCAATGGAGCGTGGCCATCGGCGGGCAGAATCTGACCGACAACTACCCGGATCGATCCAATGAGGACATCCACTACTTCGGCAATCTGCCCTACGACGTGCTTTCGCCGATCGGCAGCAACGGCGCCTACTACTACGGCCGCGT
>NZ_JAODZG010000081.1:0-5998 GCF_029835135.1 Stenotrophomonas sp. GD04145
GGTCCGGTTCAGCGGGCGACGGCCTGCAGCCAGGGCGGTGACAGCTTCAGCAGCCGCGCATGCACCGGGCAGTCTGCGGCGTGCGCACCCGGCAGGTAGCCCAGGCTCATCAGGAACTCGCCGGTGATCTCGCCGCCGGTGAAGCGGAAGGTCTTCTTGAACAGCTTCACCCAGTCAGCCTTGCTGCGTGGGTGATGCGCGTCCAGCCAGGCGGCGAAGCTGCCGTGGTCCGCACGCAGCTGCTGGATCACCTGTGCGTTGTGGATCGCGGCAAGCACCTTCAGGCGATTGCGGATGATGCCCGGGTCCGAGAGCAGGCGCTCGATGTCCTGCTCGGCATAGGCCGCGACCCGGTCCACGTCGAAGGCATCGTAGGCCGCGCGGAATCCTTCCCGCTTCTTCAGGATGGTCTCCCAGCTCAGGCCGGCCTGGTTGATCTCCAGCACCAGCCGCTCGAACAGCTCGCGTTCGTCGCGCTGCGGGAAGCCGTACTCGTGCGCGTGGTAGTAGTCGTGCACCGGGTGGCCGGGGGCGATCAGGCAATATCCGGACAAGGCGAACTCCTGCGGTACGGGGTGGTCATTATGCGCGCCGTGACCGGCAGGTGCAGGCATCGGGGGCGGCCAGCGGCTAGAATGGCGGCATGCCCGCAACTCCCACTTCCCTTGCCGATCACCTGCTCGTCGCGCTGCCGTCGCTGCTCGACGCGACCTTTGCCCGCAGCGTCGCGCTGATCTGCCAGCACGACGAGAACGGGGCGATGGGCGTGCTGGTCAACCAGCCGTCCGAGTACACGCTGGGCGAGGTGCTGTCGCAGATGGACATCGCCACCAGCGATGGCGACCTGCAGGCGCGCATGGTGCTCAACGGCGGGCCGGTACATCCCGAGCGCGGGTTCGTCATCCACGACGATGCGCGGCCCTGGGATTCCAGCCTGACGGTGGGCGAAGGCCTGTACCTGACCACGTCGCGCGACATTCTCGAAGCAATGGCCCGCGGCGAAGGCCCGGCCAATGCCGTGGTGACCCTTGGCTGCGCCGGATGGGGCGCCGGGCAGCTGGAAAGCGAGCTTTCCGAGAACAGCTGGCTGACCGTGCCGGCCGACGCCGAACTGGTGTTCCAGCTGCCGCTGGAGCAGCGCTGGCAGGGCGCGGCCTCGCGCATCGGCGTGGATCTGTTCCGGCTCACCGATTACAGCGGCCATGTCTGAGCCGGCCGCCCTCCGTCGCGATGGCACCGTGCTCGGCTTCGATGTCGGCGCGCGACGGATCGGTGTGGCCATCGGCAGTGCCTTCGCCGCGCACGCGCGTGCCGTGGCCGTGGTCGACGTGCACGGCAACGGCCCGGACTGGGCGGCGATCGAACGCCTCATCAAGGAATGGAAGCCCGATGGCCTGGTGGTCGGCGATCCGCTGACGCTCGACGGCCAGGACCAACCCAACCGCAAGCGCGCGCAGGGCTTCGCCCGCCAGCTGCGGGAACGATTCAAGCTGCCGGTGGTGATGATCGACGAGCGCTCAAGCTCGGTGGAAGCCGCCCGCCGCTTCGCCGTCGAGCGCGCCGAAGGGCGCAAGCGTCGCCGTGATGCGGCCGCGCTCGATGCGGTGGCTGCGGCGGTGATCATCGACCGCTGGCTGTCCTCGCCGGACGACGCCACTCCCATTCCCTGACTGCACGATTCCCGCCATGACCGCCCAGCAACTCGATGCCTCCGGCCGCCTGCGCCACCTGCTGACTCTTGAGGGCCTGCCCCGCGACACCCTGCTGCAGCTGCTCGACCGCGCGGGGCAGATCCGCGACGCGGCGGTCGGCCGCGTCGGCAACAAGCGGCACGTGCTGGCCGGTTCCGCGGTGTGCACGCTGTTCTTCGAACCGTCCACCCGCACGCGCAGCTCGTTCCAGCTGGCCGCGCAGCGCCTGGGCGCCGACGTGCTGAACTTCGATGCGTCGACCTCGTCCACGCGCAAGGGCGAAACCGCCTGCGACACGCTGCGCAACCTGGAGGCGATGGGCGTGCGCGGTTTCGTGGTGCGCCATCCCGATGATGGTGCCGTGGCCGCACTGGCCGAAGCGGCGGGCGAGGGCACCGCCCTCATCAACGCCGGCGATGGGCGCAGTTCGCACCCCACCCAGGGCCTGCTGGACATGCTGACCCTGCGCCAGGCCAAGGGCCCGGATTTCTCGAAGCTGAAGGTGGTGATCGTCGGCGACGTAAAGCACTCGCGCGTCGCCCGCACCGACCTGCACGCACTGCGCACGCTGGGCGTGGGCGAGATCCGCGTGTGTGGCCCGCAGTCGCTGCTGCCGGACGACGAAACCCTGAAGGGCTGCGTGGTGGGCGAAGATTTCGACGCGATGCTGGAAGGGGTCGACGCACTGATGATGCTGCGCCTGCAGCGCGAGCGCATGGAAGAAGGGCTGGTGCCGTCGCTGGAGCAGTATCACGACCAGTACGGACTGACCCGCGAACGCCTGGCCCGCGCCGGCAAGGACGCCGCGGTGCTGCACCCCGGCCCGATCAACCGCGGCGTGGAAGTGACCGACGACGTGGCCGATGGCCCACAGTCGTGGGTGCTGCGCCAGGTCGCCAACGGCGTCGCCGTGCGCATGGCCGTGCTGGAAACCCTGCTGGGCTGACCACCCGCTCTGGTAGGTGTCAGCCTTGGTTGACACACTTACCGCGCGGCTTGTCCGCGCACCGCTCTGGTAGATGCCAACCTTGGTTGGCACTATCCATCCGCGCCCAAGTTGTCGAGCGGATCACACGAAGCGCCAAGCTCCCATTCGCACCATGCATGGGGATATTGCCCAAGCCGCGTCGTCAGCCCGGCCCTGATCGGATTTCCCATCAGATACATCGCATGCCGGTGCAACGATTCGTCAGAGCGGATCGCATGATCGTGATAGCAGGCCTGCCAGAAGCGCCCGACTCGCCCCAGCAACCGGTTTACCTGCTGGGCGGTGCGCGACTTGAAACGCTTCATGACGGTTTCCAGCGTTCCCGCACGTAGTTCGACCAGCCAGTGGATGTGGTCGGGCATGACCACGTACGCAATCGAGCGGGTGAAGCCTTCCTGATCCAGTCGCTGGAATTCGCGGACTGCCAAGGCGGCCGCTGCGGCGTTGGTGAAGAGCGGCGCGCGGTCATGGACGACGGTGGTGAGGATATAGCTGAGGCCGATGCTGGAGCGACGACCGAGCAGGAGACGTGTGTTCTGCATGGAGCAAGCATGGACGGGCCTGCTTCCAGTGAACATCGGGGAATGGGTTGGTTTCAGGTAGGCCAGTGCCAACCAAGGTTGGCAACTACCGAAGCTATGGCTCATCGCTTCTGCGCGAACAGCCATGCCCACATTGCCGGGTCCGCGTAGGTGGCATCCCAGGCGTTGTGGTTACCTTGCGGATACTCGGTGTAGCGTACGTCGGCGGCGCCGGTGGCCTGGAATGCGGCGTGCAGGCGGCGGTCGTCGTCTGGTGGCACCACATCGTCAAGCGCACCATGGAAGATCCAGATCGGCGTGTGCCGCAGGCGCTGTGCAATCGCGGCATACGGATCGGCTTCGTTGGCGACCTGCTCCACGAACAGGGTCGGCCGCACCGCGCGGGGGGCCAGCACCGCACCGCAGACCGGCACGATCGCCGCGAAACGGCGCGGGTCATCCAGTGCGATGTTCCAGCTGCCGTAGCCGCCCATCGACATACCGGTCAGGTACTGCCGGGCCGGGTCGGCACCGAACTCGGCGAGGGTGGCGTCGAGTGCGGCCAGGGCCACCCGGTTGTTGCGGCCGCTCCATTCCTCGTGCCCGGGAACCTGTGGGAACACCACCAGCGCCGGGAAGTCGCGGTGGTCGCGCAGGTACGGGCCGAGCCCGGCGTGGGTCTGCTTCACGCCATCGCCGCCACGCTCGCCAGAGCCGTGCAGGAACAGGATGACGGGCACATCGACCGGCGCGGTACCCTGCTGCGCTGGACCACGCGCCTGCAGGCCCGCCGGAATGAACACCTGGTAATAGGCTGTCCGGCCATCCACCTTCACCGCACGTGCCTCGAAGCGTCCGTGCGTACGTTCGGCGGTGCTGGCGCAGCCTCCCACCATCAGGACCAGCAGCAGCGGCAACCAGCGTGCAAGCAGACGAACCATGGAGGCGTTTCCTGATCTGGAATCGTTTTCATGGTAGTCCAGTCGCGCCTGACCAGCATCGTGCAGCGCGTCACTCCGGCCGGGGGGCGCTGGCGACGATGTCCAGCTGCTCCTGCGCTTCAGCGTTGCCTTCGGCGGCGGCGGCCCGTACCTGTGCCAGATCCGGGTGCAGCACCACCAGCAGCGGGTTCTCGCACACCGGGCAGTCGTACTCGGTGGCGTCCTCGTCCAGCTCCATCACCATTGCCCGCGAACTGCCCTTCCATTCGCATGCGGCGCAGGTGTGCAGCTGGTCGCGCCAACCCGGCTGGAAGTAGTTTTCGATCGTGGTTGCCATGGGGTGTTCCAGTGGGAATGGGCCCCGCGCCCCGACTGGGGGAGCCGGGCGCAGGTCGGTCAGTGCAGCAGCACCAGGGTGGCCAGGCCAAGGAAGGTGAAGAAGCCCATCGAATCGGTCACGGCGGTCAGGAAAATACCGCTGGCCAAGGCCGGATCGAAGCCGAAACGTTTCAGGGTGAGTGGCACCAGCACACCGGCCAGCGCGGCGAACAGCAGGTTGAAGGTCAGCGCGATGGCGATCACCGCCGACAATCCCGGCGAATGGAACCAGGCCAGCACGATCAGGCCCAGCACGGAACCCAGCAGCAGGCCGTTGAGCAGTGCCACCCGCACTTCCTTCCATAGCAGGGTGCGTGCATTGGATGCGCCCACCTGGCCCAGCGCCAGGCCGCGCACCATCAACGCCAGCACCTGCGTGCCTGCGTTGCCGCCGAGGCCGGCGACGATGGGCATGAGCACCGCCAGCGCCACCAGCTTGTCGATCGTGCCTTCGAAGTGACCGACCACGCTGGAGGCGAGGAAGGCGGTACACAGGTTCACCGACAGCCACATCAGGCGACGGCGCATCGCGCGCCACACCGGGCTGAACAGATCCTCGTCCTCGTCCAGGCCAGCGGCGCCCAGCGCCTGGTGCTCGGCCTGGCCACGGATGATGTCGACCACGTCATCGATGGTGATGCGGCCGACCAGGATGTTGTTGTCGTCCACCACCGGCGCGGAAATCCAGTCATGGTCGGAGAACTGACGGGCGACCTCCTGGTCGCTCTCGCCGACATCGATCGCCGGCTGTTCGTCGTCGATCAACCGGTTGATCGGCGTGGTGTCTTCGTGGGTGACCAGCGCTGCAAGCGAGACACGGCCAAGATACTGATGACGGCGGCTGACCACGAACAGGTGGTCGGTATGGTCCGGCAGTTCGCCGCGCAGGCGCAGGTAGCGCAGCACCACGTCGACGTTGACGTCGGCGCGCACGGTCACCACGTCCGGGTTCATCAGGCGGCCAGCGCTGTCCTCGGGGTAGGACAGGACCTGTTCGAGGCGCTCGCGGTTCTCGCGGTCCATCGACTTGAGGACTTCGTCGATGACCGTGTCCGGCAGGTCCTCGACCAGATCGGCCAGGTCGTCGATGTCCAGGTCTTCGACCGCGGCGATGATCTCGTCCGGGTCCATGTCCGCGAGCAGGCTCTCGCGCACGTCGTCGCCGACGTGGACCAGCACCTCGCCGTCATCTTCCGGATCGACCAGGCCCCACACGACTTCGCGCTTTCCCGGCGGCAGCGATTCGAGCAGGTTGCCGATCTCGGCGGGGGCCAGAGTATTGACCAGGCGACGCACCGGTCCCAGCCGGCCACTGTCCAGTGCATCGGACAGCATCCGCAGTTGGCGCGCAGTCTTGTCGTGGCGTACAGCTTCAGCCATCGCAGCTCCCGCGGGATAAGAAAAGCCGCGATCCTGGAAAGGATGCGGCAACAAGGGTGTTCAGCGCGTCATTATCGCAAGGGGATGTTTCAACGCATA
>NZ_JAODZG010000082.1:0-5695 GCF_029835135.1 Stenotrophomonas sp. GD04145
CCCATCCCGACTCACCAAACACGCAACAACTCAGAGCCGAACACAACCTGCAGTTGCTGTTGCTTCAGACGTTGCCCGCAAGCAGTCGCGGCCGCAGGCCGCGCCGGACACTCACAGATGCCGCAGTTCCTGCTTCAGCGTCGCCACACAGCGGCGGCTGACCTCCAGCGGCTGCTTGCCATGCCGGAGCACCGCCTGCACCTGCCCGCCCACGCCACGACGCAGTTCCACCAGTTCGTGCCGCGCCACCAGACAGTTGCGGTGGATGCGCACGAAGCGGCTGGCGAATTCCTCCTCCAGCGACTTCAGCGACTCCTCGATCAGGTCCTCACCACGCGCGTGGTGCACCACCACGTACTTTTCCTCGGCCTGCAGGTAATGGATGTCATCCAGTGGAATCAGCCGCAGGCTGCCCCGCAGCCGGGCGCACAGCATGCTGCGTGCCTGTTGCCCCGCGTCGTGCTGTGGCTGCCCCCCGCGCCCGGCCAGAAAGGTCCGTGCGCGCGCGATGGCCGCTGCCAGCCGCTCGGCACGCACCGGCTTCATCAGGTAGTCGATGGCCGCCGCTTCGAATGCCGACAAGGCATGCGCGTCATATGCCGTACAGAACACCACCGCCGGGCGTGGCTCGAAGCTGGCCAGGTGACGGGCCGCTTCCAGCCCATCGAGTCCGGGCATCGCAATGTCCAGCAGCACCAGGTCCGGCTGCAGTTCCGCGCAGGCGTGCAGGGCCTGCTCGCCGTTACCGGCCTCGGCCACCACGTCCACCCCCTCCTGCGCGGCCAGCAGGCTGCGCAGGCGCTCGCGCGCCAGCGGTTCGTCATCGGCGATGACTACCCTCACGATCGTTCCCTCACTGGATCGGCACCGTCACCTGGCAGGCATAGTAGCCCTCGCTCCAGCCGGCCGTCATCCGTGCGGCACTGCCGAAGCGCCACGCCAGGCGATGACCGATGCTGTGCTGGGCATGCCCGGCGCCGCGTGCCAGGGCCAGCCCCGGCATCTGTGGATCGGGAGCGGGATTGCGTACGCGGATGTGCAGCTCGTTGCCTTCGCGCGCCACGTGCAGCTCGACGGTGCCACCTTCCGGCAACCGCGAAATGCCATGCAGCACCGCGTTTTCCACCAGTGGCTGCAACACCAGCCGCGGCAGCGGCTGCTGCCACGGCAGCGGCTCGTCACGCTGCCAATGCACCTGCAGGCGCTCTCCCAGGCGCAGCGACTCGATCGACAGGTAACGCTCGGCCAGCTCGCATTCGGCCTGCAGGGTGGAATCTCCATCGCCCGCCCCCAGCGCCGCGCGGAACAGATCGGACAGGTCCAGCACGGCGCGTTCGGCCACCGCCGGATCACGATGCAGCAGACTGGCGATCAGATTCATGCTGTTGAACAGGAAATGCGGACGGATCCGGGCCTGCAGTGCATCGGCCTGTGCACGTGCGTTGGCCTGCACCTGCGCGGCCCAGCGGTCGCTCACGTAGAAGTAGCGCAGGGCCAGCGCGCTGATCAGTGCGCTGGTGGCCGCACTGCCAAGGGTGAAGCGCCAGAAGCTGATGCCACGGGCGAAGCTGTCGCCCAGCACGGCATACAGCGCGTGGATGATGCCCGCGCAGACCACGGCGATCAGCGCCGCCAGCGCGATCGCCGCAGCGGCGCCCAGCAGCGGTGGCAGCCTCGACAGCGCCTGCCGCAGCATGCACAGGCTGGCGGTCACCGCCAGCGCCAGCCAGAGTGCGAAACCGCTGGCCGAAAGCAGCTCGCCCACCGTCCAGTGACGGCTGCCATCGGGCGCCAGGGCCAGCAGCACCACCACCAGCTCGGCCAGGCCGAGCATCGCCGCCAGCCGCCGCAGGCGGCACAGTTCCGGCATCCAGGGAGGCGTGCTGGCCGGTGACATGGGTCAGGCGACGCCCAGGCGTTCCTGCAGCCAGTCACCCAGGGCATCGATCTCCTCGGCACAGACCTGGTGCGCCATCGGGTAGCTGTGCCACTGCACCTGCAGGCCCAACGCGCGCAGCGCCTGCGCGCTGTGTGCGGCTACCGCCTGCGGAATGACCGGGTCGCCGCTGCCGTGGGCCATGAACACCGGCACGTCCACTGCGGTAGCCACGCGCTCGGCGCTGTCCGCGTCGGGCAGGTAGGTGGACAGCGCGATCAGCCCGGCCAGCGGCGCCGTGCGCGACAGCGCGGCGGTAAGAATGATCGCGCCCCCCTGCGAGAAGCCGGCCAGGAAGATCTGCTCCGGCGTGATGCCCCGCTCGATCTCGCGGGCGATCAGGGCCTCTACCTGGGCCACTGATTCGCGCACGCCGGCCATGTCGGCGCGGGAACGGAAATCCATGCCGACGATGTCGTACCAGCCGCGCATCGGCACGCCGTTGTTGATCGTGATCGGCCGCACCGGGGCGTGCGGGAACACGAAGCGCAGCGCCGGCCAGTGCGGACGCACCAGCTCCGGAACGATCGGGGCGAAGTCATGGCCATCGGCGCCGAGGCCGTGCAGCCAGATCACCGACCACTGCGGCGAGGCGCCGGTTTCCTGTTCCACCGTTTGCAGCATGTTGCGGCTCCTTCAGATGCGAGCCGCATTATGCCGCCGGTGTGGGGCGATCAGTACAGCGGTGGCTGTTCGGCCGCTTCCCGGCGCAGCTGCGCGGCGCGTACCAGCACCGGCGGCGGAATGTTCTCCTCGGGGATGTCGAGCAGGCCCAGCCGGTGCAGGAACGCACCGGGACCGCGCGACGAGGTCAGTGCGACCACCGGGATGGCCAGCACCATGCCGATCACCACCGGCGCCATCCATGCCGCCAGCGACGGCGAGACCAGCCAGGCCAGCACGCCCATGAAGGCGCCGAACAGGCCCAGGCCGCCGTAACCGCGCACCAGCGCCATCCAGGAAATGCCACCGTCGTCGCGCTGCTGGGCGTCCCACCCCGAGTCGCGTCCGGACAGCACTTCGGCCACGCCGCGGGACTGCACATACATGACCACCGGCGCCATCAGTGCCGCCAGCACGGTCTCCACCAGCATCGACACGAAGGCACGGAACGCACCGCCGCAGCCACGACGATCCACCGGGTCCAGCAGCATCGCCAGGTAGCCCAGCACCTTGGGCATCAGCAGTACCGCCATGGTGGCGGCGAACAGGCGCACCACCTGCTGCTCGTCCTGCGCACGCCAGTACACGCCGGGCGCCAGGTGCAGCACGGCATTGAAGTCGATGCCTTCCTGGAACAGCGGGATGGCGATGCCGATCAGCATCAGCATCGCCCACATGGGCGCAGTGAAGTAGTGGCCGATGCCGATCAGCATGTGCATGCGGCTGATCCAGTGCAGGCCGCGGCTGCCGACCACCTTGCCGTGCTGCAGGTTACCCTGGCACCAGCGGCGGTCGCGCACCAGCAGGTCGGTCAGGGTCGGCGGGCCTTCCTCATAGCTGCCCCCCAGGTACGGCACCATGTGCGCGGCCCAGCCGCCACGCCGCATCAGCGCGGCTTCGACGAAGTCGTGGCTGAGCACGTGGCCGCCGAACGGCTTGCGCCCAGGCAGCGATGGCAGGCCGGCATGGTCGGCGAAGGCACGGGTGCGGATGATGGCGTTGTGGCCCCAGTAGTTGCTTTCAGCGCCGTGCCACCAGGCCACGCCCCGGGCGATCACCGGCCCGTAGACGCGGCCACCGAACTGCTGCATGCGGGCGAACAGGGTGCGTCCGCCGATCACCGACGGCAGGGTCTGGATCAGGCCGACGTCAGCGTTGTGTTCCATGCCGGCCACCAGGCGCACGATGCTGTCGCCGGTCATCAGGCTGTCGGCGTCCAGGATCAGCATCTGCGGGTAGGCCCCGCCGAAGCGGCGCACCCAGTCGGCGATGTTGCCCGCCTTGCGGCCGCTGTTGTCGCCACGACGGCGGTAGAACAGCCGCACGCGGCCGTCTGGCACCTGCTCGCGGAGCTCGGCGAAGACCTGCTCTTCGGCCCGCGCGATATCGTCACGGCGGGTGTCACTGAGCACGAAGAAGTCGAAACGCTCCAGCTGGCCGGTGGCCGCCACCGATTCGTAGATCGCACGCAGGCCGGCCAGCAGCCGGCGCGGATCCTCGTTGTAGGTCGGCATCAGCAGCGCCGTGCGGCTGTGCACGGTGGGCAGCGGCTTGTCCGGATCAATGCCCAGGCGATAGCCACGGTCGAACACGGCGGTGAGGAAGCCTGCCACCGCGCTGGCGAACGACAGCGCGATCCAGGCGAACAGGCCCACGAACAGCACCAGCAGGCAGGCTTCGAGCACGCTGATGCCGTTGACCGACAACACCCGCCACATCATCCGGGTGGCCGCTGCGGTCATCACCAGCGTGCCGCCCAGGATGTACAGCCGACGCAGGCCGATCAGGCGTGGCGAGGTGCGGTGCCGGCGCACCCTGAGCTGCCCTTCGCGCAGGGTCTGCTCGGGCATCGGCAAGGGCACTTCGGCAGGCAGCAGCGCCCAGCCGGCGTCAGGCCCGGCCGATTCCGCCTCCGCATGGATGGTCTGCACCCCCATCGGCGCCTACTCCGCGCAGTCGGCATGGCCGGCCGTCCGGGCCAGGCTGCATGCACGAAGGTTCCCGGCGCGCCTTCCCGGCGCCCGCACTTGTCCTGGCTGCGTCGGCCTGAGGCCGCGCAGTCGCTGTCTGTCACTACCGGAACCCACACGATCTCCAACGGGGCGGAATCGAAAATGCGGCCCAGTCTAGGCCGCTACATGTAAGCCGGGTGCGAAGGCCTACGCCGGGATTTCTCCCCATTCAGCAAACAGCAGGCGAGGCTGCCGACGGCCTGCCGGATCGACCGCAATTGGATCGAGCAAAACGGGCGGCGGCACATCCCTCGGCGATCGCGCTGGCGACGGGGCCAACGCGATCGATCGTACTTCAGCAGCGCGCGTTACTCGTCCTGCAGGACAACGCCGGCCGCGTCCTGCAGGGCAGCGGTGCGCGCACGGTCCATCGCCACCGCCAGTTGCTGGCGGGCGAGCAGTTGTTGGGCCTGCACCACTTCGGGTGTGGGCAGAAGCACCGGTCCCGGTGCGTTTTCCGGTGTAGCGGGTGTGGTCATGCAACCTCCGTGGACATCCCCGCTGCCGCGCGGGTCCAACCGGGCGGCAGCGGAACTGCGCACCCTATCCTAAAAACAAGGCGGATGGGTGACGTGCAAGCCGGTGAGGCCTGCGCCTGCAAAGGGCATGCGTCACGTTCCAGGCACGCAGCGCTGGATCCTGAATAGGCATTTCCGGTAGCATGAAAACGTTTTCTCACAGGGAAGTTCCTCCCATGAATACCGTCGACCTCACCCACTTCAGCCCCAAGTGGCAGTTCCGCTTCAACTTCTACCGCCAGCACGGCGCGCCCAAGGAGCCCGGCTTCAAGCAGGCATGGCGGGCCCTGTCCTTCGGTGACCGCCTGAAGATCAACCTGAACATCTTTGCCCTGTTCTTCGGCCCCATCTACCTGCTGATCCTGGGCATGTGGCGCAAGGCGCTGGTGGTGGTCGGCATCGCCATCGCCCTGGCGGCCATCACGATGTTCCTGCCCGACATCGTCGGCCGCGCGGTGTTCATCGCCTTCAATGTCCTGGTCGCCTCCAGCACCAACTACAGCTATTACCTGGAAAAGGTGGAAGGCCGGACCGGCTGGAACCCGTTTGAAGGAATGTTCTGAGCC
>NZ_JAODZG010000083.1:0-5625 GCF_029835135.1 Stenotrophomonas sp. GD04145
CGTCGCCGACATCACTTTCCTTGCTGGTATCAGCGGCCGGCATGGGCCACCGGCGCGGTGTGCGCGACCACCGCATGCGGGTACGGGCGGCGAAGAAGACGCCTCCGTACCGGCACCGTGGTCACAACGGTACGGGTGTTCATTGCGATACTCCTTCGATGCTGCTGTCTACCGGCGTCAGCTCCACCGATACGCAGTCGTAGATCTTTTCGATCTGCCGGCACAGCGTCTCCGCCGGTCGCTGGCCGTCCACGACCAGCTGCAGGTGCCAGCGTCCGTCATCGGCGGCGTCCGGAGCACCGCTGATCGAACGCGGCGCGAAGCCACGGCGCTCGGCCATGCCGATCACGCGCAGCAGCGCGCCTTCGGCCGGCTGCAGCACCAGGTCAAGCCGGTATTGCATTGGGAGTCTCCTGGCGGGCATGGGCTGGATTGCTTTCCAGCATGGTGCTGTTGGCGGTGTTCGGCGGCACCAGCGGCCACACGTTGGCGCGGGCGTCGATGGCCACGTGCAGCAGCGCCGGGCCCGGCTCGGCCAGCAGCGCGGCCAGGCCACCTTCGACGTCATCGCGCGAATCGATGCGGCTGGCGGCGATGCCGAACACCTGGGCCAGGGCGACGAAATCCGGGTTGTCGGACAGATCGATCTCGCTGTAGCGCTCGGCGAAGAACAGCTCCTGCCACTGCCGGACCATGCCCAGCGAGCTGTTGTCCAGCAGCACGATCTTCACCGGCAACCGGCACCGGGCGATGGTCGCCAGCTCCTGCACGTTCATCATGAAGCTGCCATCGCCGGACACCAGCACCACGGTGCGCTCCGGGCAGGCAAACTGCGCGCCCATCGCCGCCGGCAGGCCGAAGCCCATCGTGCCCAGCGCGCCGCTGGTCAGATGGTTGCGCGGATGATTGAAACGACAATGCTGGGCCACCCACATCTGGTGCTGGCCGACGTCGCAGGCAATCACCGTGTCGGCGGGTGCCAGTTCGCTCAGGCGCTTCAGCAGCGCCGGTGCGTAGATGTGCTGCCCTGGCGCGTCGTAGCGGGCGGCGAAGCGGTCGCGATGCTGCGCACAGCGGCTGCGCCATGCGTCCTGATGGGCCCTGGGGGAGGGGAAGGCCGCATGCAGGGCACGGATGGCGTGGCCGACATTGCCGGGCACGGCGACGTCGGCGCTGCGCAGCTTGGAGATCTCGTACGCATCGGCATCGATATGGACCACGCGCGCGAACGGAGCGAACTCCGCCAGCTTGCCGGTGGCGCGATCATCGAACCGTGCGCCCAGCACAAGCAGCAGATCGCTTTCCTGAACCGCCATGTTGGCAGCGCGGGTGCCGTGCATGCCCAGCATGCCCAGCGACTGCGGATGGTGTGCCGGCAGAGCACCCAGTCCACGCAGGGTCATCACCGTGGGAATGCCACTGGCCTCGACGAAATCGCGCAGGTCCTGCACTGCATCGCCCAGTGCGATGCCACCGCCGGCATACACCACCGGCTTCTCCGCCGCCGCCAGCGCTGCGATGGCGGCGGCAATGGCGTCGCCGGTGGCTGCCGGCGGTGGTTCGACGCTGCTCGGCACATGCACCGGCAGGTGACTGGCATCGGCCACCTGCACGTCCTTGGGCAGGTCGATCAGCACCGGGCCGGGACGTCCTTCGCGGGCAATGCGGAAGGCATCGGCGACCACGCGGGGCAGGTCATCGACGCTGCGTACCAGCCAGCTGTGCTTGACGATCGGCATGGTCAGGCCGAACACATCCAGCTCCTGGAAGGCGTCGGTACCCAGCAGGGGCGTGCCGACCTGGCCGGTGATGCAGACCATCGGCACCGAGTCCAGCATCGCATCGGCGATACCGGTGACCAGGTTCGATGCGCCGGGGCCGGAGGTGGCCACGCAGACGCCCACCTGGCCGCTGGCGCGTGCGAAACCGTTGGCGGCCAGCGCCGCGCCCTGCTCGTGCCGCACCAGGATGTGCTTCAACGACGAATCCACCAGCGCGTCGTAGAACGGCATGATGGTGCCGCCGGGATAGCCGAACAGCGTGCGGACGCCTTCGGCCTCCAGTGCCTGGGTCAGCCAGCGCGCCCCGTTGGGTGGCGCGCTGCGGTGTGTGGAAGAGTTCATGGGGGACCTTGCAAGCGGGTGGGGGAGGGCCGCGTGGTTACGCGGCCTGTCCTTGCAACCAGACCATCTTGGCGCGCAGTTCCTTGCCTACCTTCTCGATCGGATGCTCCAGGTCGGCCTGCTTGAACCGGTTGTAGTTCGGCAGGCCCGCTTCGTACTCGGCCACCCAGTTCTTGGTGAAGGTGCCGTCCTGGATGTCCTTCAGTACTTCCTTCATGCGCTCCTTGGTGCCGGCATCGATCACCCGCGGGCCGCTGACGTAGTCGCCGTACTGCGCGGTTTCGGAGATGAATTCCAGCATGCGCGAGATGCCGCCTTCGTAGAACAGGTCCACGATCAGCTTCAGTTCGTGCAGCACTTCGTAATAGGCGATCTCGGGCTGGTAGCCGGCTTCCACCAGGGTCTCGAAACCGGCCTGCACCAGCGCCGAGGCGCCACCGCACAGCACCGCCTGCTCACCGAACAGGTCGGTCTCGGTTTCTTCCTTGAAGGTGGTCTGGATCAGATTGGCGCGGGCGCCACCCAGACCGGTCGCATAGGCCTGCGCATGCTGCGCGGCCTGGCCGCTGGTGTCCTGGTAGACCGCCCAGATGCAGGGAACGCCACGGCCGATCTCGTACTCGCGACGCACCAGCGCGCCCGGGCCCTTCGGTGCGACCAGCACCACGTCCAGGTCGGCGCGTGGCTCGATCATGCCGTAGTGGACATTGAGGCCGTGGGCGAACAGCAGGCACGCGCCCTGCTTCATGTTGGGCGCCAGCACGTCGTTGTAGAGCTTCTTCTGCACCATGTCCGGAGTCAGCACGGCAACCAGGTCGGCATCCTTCACCGCATCGGCGGGAGCCACGACGGTGAAGCCATCGGCCTGGGCCTTGGCTTCGGTCGGGCCGCCCGGCCGCAGGCCTACCACCACATCGAAGCCGGATTCGCGCAGGTTCAGTGCGTGGGCGCGGCCCTGGCTGCCGTAGCCGATGACGGCGATCTTGGTCTGGGGCAGGTCGTTGGTGCTCATGGGGGAGGTTCCTTGCGGTGGGAAGAAAAAAGAACGGCCGGTCGTCGAAGCGACGTACCGGCCGGTCAGGGGAAAGCGGTGGAGGAGGGGCCGCGCATCGCACAGGAACGGCCGCCACGAGGCATCGTGGTGCAGCAGGTCCGGGTTTTGCAGAAGGCGGTGGTCATGGTGGTTGCGTCTGAAACCAGGTCTTGAAATGAAAAAACCCGCACCTGGGCGGGTGCGGGTTTTTGATCGAGTTCCGGTGTGTTCTCTCTGCTTACACGCTGGCTCGTCCCGCACCTGTTGGTTGGGTAATAAGTACGAGCACAAGAATCGAACGCAGCGACGCGGCGCCGATGTCGGCGGCTTCGATGTGGGTTCGCGGTGGTGTGTTGTGTTGCAGCATGTGATCGAGAGAAACACAGCTGTTTTGACGATGTCAACCCTTGTCGGGGTGATTCCAGGCACTTTCCGCTGCGTCCAGCGGAATCGCTTGTGGCGCAAGGATGGTTGCCACTGAAAGTGTTTCGGTGAACCCGAATTCACTCCTTTCACCAAGGTTTTTGCGCGGATTTTAGGGGTTCCGCCCGCCGGGCATGGCCCGGTGCCGGCAGCGGTCGCCGCGGCCGCCTTGCCCCATGACCTCTGCCCGATACCGCGTGAAGGCCGTAGCGGCGATGATCGGTGCTACCACCCTTCCATCGGAACCCGACTGTGTCCCGACGCCTTGCCCGTTCCCTGCTGGCTGCCGCCGTCCTGGCGGCCATGCCCGCGCTTTCCCTCGCTGCCGACCGCATCACCGGCCACACCTTCGCCACCCGCTCGGAAGTCATCGCGCCTCACGCCATGGCGGCCACTTCGCAGCCACTGGCCACCCAGATCGCACTGGACGTGATGAAGTCCGGCGGCTCGGCGGTCGATGCCGCCATCGCCGCCAATGCCGCGCTGGGCCTGATGGAGCCGACCGGCAATGGCATCGGTGGCGATCTGTTCGCCATCGTCTGGGACCCGAAGACACAGAAGCTGTACGGCTACAACGGGTCCGGCCGCTCGCCGAAGTCGCTGACCCTGGCCGAGTTCCAGCGCCGCGGCCTGAAGGAGATCCCGGCGACCGGGCCGTTGCCGGTCTCCGTGCCGGGTGCCGTCGACGGCTGGTTCGCCCTGCATGGCCGCTTTGGCCGCAAGCCCATGGCCGACAATCTTGCGCCCGCCATCCGCTACGCGCGCGAAGGCCACCCGGTGGCCGAGGTGATCGCCTATTACTGGGATCGTTCCGTGCCACGGCTGTCGCAGTATCCCGGCTTCAAGGAACAGTTCACGGTCAACGGGCATGCCCCGCGCAAGGGCGAGATGTGGAAGAACCCGAACCTGGCCGATACGTTGCAGAAGGTGGCCGACGGCGGCCGGGATGCCTTCTACAAGGGCGAGATCGCCCACACCATCGGCGATTACTTCAAGGCCAATGGTGGCTACCTGAGCTACCAGGACATGGCCGACCACCACGGCGAGTGGGTCGAGCCGGTCAGCAGCAACTATCGCGGTTACGACGTATGGGAGTTGCCGCCGAACAGCCAGGGCATCGCCGCGCTGCAGATTCTCAACGTACTTGAAGGCTACGACTTCTCGAAGATTCCATTCGGCTCTCCCGAGCACGTGCATCTGTTCGTGGAGGCCAAGAAGCTGGCCTTCGCCGATCGTGCGCGCTTCTACGCCGACATGGCCTTCCAGCCCGCACCGGTCCAGAAGCTGATTTCCAAGGAGTATGCCGCGCAGCGGCGTGCACTGATTTCCATGGACAAGGCGTTGAAGGAAGTGCAGCCGGGCACGCCGAAGCAGCTGGAGGAGGGCGATACGATCTACATGACCGTGGCCGATGCTGACGGCATGATGGTGTCGCTGATCCAGTCGAACTACCGCGGGATGGGCAGCGGCATGGCGCCACCGGGGCTCGGCTTCATCCTGCAGGACCGCGGCGAGATGTTCGTGCTGCAGAAGAACCATCCGAACGGCTACGCACCGGGCAAGCGTCCGTTCCAGACCATCATTCCGGCGTTCATCACCAAGGATGGAAAGCCCTATGCCAGTTTCGGCGTGATGGGCGGTGCGATGCAGCCGCAGGGCCACGCGCAGATCGTGATGAACCTGGTGGACTTCGGCATGAACCTGCAGGAGGCCGGAGATGCACCGCGCATCCAGCATGAAGGTTCCACGGAGCCGACCGGACAGGCCACGGCGATGACCGATGGGGGGGAGGTGAACCTGGAGACGGGCTTCCCGTACGAAACGGTGCGTGCGCTGATGCGCAAGGGGCATCGCATCGTGTTCGCCGACGGTCCGTACGGCGGGTATCAGGCGATCATGCGGGATCCGGACACGGGCGTGTACTACGGCGCGTCGGAGAGTCGGAAGGATGGGCAGGCGGCGGGGTATTGAGGTCTCCCGGCCACCGGGCTGAGCCCGCTCGCGGCTGATCGCCAGAGCCGATCATGGATTGGGACGTGCGGATGG
>NZ_JAODZG010000084.1:0-5521 GCF_029835135.1 Stenotrophomonas sp. GD04145
GCACGATGCCGCGGGCAGGCTTGGAACGAAGCGACTGGGGCACGGATGCATCTTCGGCAACGGATCAGGCCCCGATTGTAGCCAGCCCCGGCGCGGCATCCTGTCCAGGCCCTGCTTGCGTTTAAACCCTGGCGGACCTCGCGGCATCCAAGCCCGTACATCACCCGCACAGGAACCGCACCATGACCGTCTCCTTCTCCCGCCCCGCCCTGACCGCGCTGGGCCTCGCCCTGGCCCTGGCCGCCGGCGGCGCCAGCGCCCAGCAGTCCATCGACAAGGTCCTGGGCAGCATCACCGCGCAGGCCGGCCAGGCCTACGGCGATCTGGAAACGGTCAACGGCAGCATCACCATCGAGGCCGGCGCCACGGTCAAGGAAGCCGGCACCGTCAACGGTTCGATCAAGGTCGACGACAAGGCCGTCACCGGCGACCTGGAGACGGTCAACGGCAGCCTCAAGCTGGGCCGCCAGGTCACCGTCAACGGCAGCCTGGAGACGGTCAACGGCAGCGTCTTCGTCGACCAGGGCGGCAAGATCGCCAAGGGCATCGAGAACGTCAACGGTGCCATCGGCATCGTCGGCACCGAGGTCGGCGGCGGCATCGAGACGGTCAACGGCGATCTCACCGTCGGCGCCGGTTCGCATGTGCGCGGCGGCATCAAGATCGAGCGCAACCAGGGCTGGTCGAGCCGCAAGCAGGAGGGCAACCCGCCGCGCGTGATCATCGGCCCCAACGCCGTGGTCGACGGCGCGCTGGTGTTCGAACGCCCGGTCAAGCTGTACGTGCACAGCAGCGCCAAGATCGGCCCGGTGACCGGCGCCACGCCGATCGCCTACAGCGGCAACACCGCCCCGGCCGAGTAACAAGCGCCCCCTCGTCGTTCCCAACGGCGGGAACCCAGCGCCCAGCTCCTCTCTCGGCGAAAGCGCTGGGTTCCCACCTTCATTCCGACGACCGCGCCATCGCCATTGCCGGCCGACCTCCCGCGCCGCCTGTCCGCATCGACAGGCGAAGCGCGCGGTGGGCCGGCCGCGTCTGGCTAGAATCCCGGGTTCCCGTACGTCACCCGCAAGGAACCCGCATGTCCCGCATGCTGCTGCTGGGCCTGGCCACGCTGACCGCGCTGGCCGCCTGCAAGAAGCCGGAAGCGCCGCCGGCGCCGGCCGCGTCCGCCCCCGCCGCCACGCCCGAGCCCACCCAGGCCGCGGCCGCGCCGCACGCCTTCTCGCCGAAGATCGAGGCCGGCGACTTCGGTGAACTGGTCAAGACGCTGTCCTCCGACGCCTTCGAGGGCCGTGGCCCCGGCACGCCGGGTGAGGACAGGACGGTGGCCTACATCACCGAGCAGATGCAGCGCATCGGCCTGAAGCCCGGCAACGGCGACAGCTGGACGCAGGACGTGCCGATGGTGGAAACCACCGCCGACCCGTCAACCGCGCTGACCATCACCGAGGCCGACGGCAGCACGCAGACCCTGGCCTTCGGCGACCAGATGGTGATCGGCACGCGCACCGGCAAGCCCGAGATCGACGTCAAGGACAGCGAGCTGGTGTTCGTCGGCTACGGCGTGGACGCGCCCGAGCGCAAGTGGAACGACTACGCCGGGACCAAGAGCTGGAAAGGCAAGACCGTGGTGATGTTCGTCAACGACCCCGGCTTCCACACGCACGACGAGCAGCTGTTCGACGGCAACCGCATGACCTACTACGGCCGCTGGACGTACAAGTTCGAGGAAGCCGCGCGCAAGGGCGCGGACGCGGCGATCATCGTCCACGACAGCGAAGGCGCCAGCTACGGCTGGGACGTGGTCAAGAATTCCTGGTCGGGCACGCAGTACGACCTGCCGGCCGCGGACGATCCGCAGCCGCGCATCCCGGCGCAGGGCTGGATCACCGGCGAGGTGGCGCGCGCGCTGTTCGCCAAGGCCGGGCTGGACCTGGACCAGGCCTACAAGGACGCCTCCAGGCCCGGCTTCAAGCCGGTGCCGCTGAAGGCCAGGGTGTCCTTCAACCTCAAGAGCACCATCGGCCAGGCCAAGTCGCGCAACGTGATCGGCGTGCTGCCCGGCAGCGAGCGCCCGGACGAGGCCGTGCTGTACATGGCCCACTGGGACCACCTGGGCAAGCACGACAACGAGGACGGCGACAACATCTACAACGGCGCGGTGGACAACGCCACCGGCGTGGCCGGCATCCTGGAGGTGGCCGATGCCTTCGCGCACCACGAGCCGAAACCGAAGCGCTCGGTCGTGTTCCTGGCGGTGACGCTGGAGGAGTCGGGCCTGCTGGGCTCGAAGTACTACGTCGCCCATCCGACCTTCCCGCTGAACAAGATCGCCGGGGTGATCAACATCGATGCGATGTCGGTGGCGGGCAAGGCGCGCGATGTCACCGTGACCGGCATGGGCGCCTCGCAGCTGGAGGACCTCCTCAAGCCGCTGGCCGAGGCCCAGGGACGCACGCTGCACGCCGAAGCCTCGCCGCAGAACGGTTCGTACTTCCGCTCGGATCACTTCAACTTCGCCAAGGCCGGCGTGCCGGCGCTGTACGTGGACGGCGGCGAGGACCTGCTCGAGGGCGGGCAGGCCGCCGGCAAGGCCGCCGCCAAGGAATACGGCGAGCAGCGCTACCACTCGCCGGCCGACGAGTACGACCCGGCGACCTGGAAGCTGGACGGCACCATGCAGGACCTGGAACTGGTCTACGGCGTGGGCCGTGAACTGGCCGGCGGCGACCAGTGGCCGAACTGGTACGACGGCAATCCGTTCAAGGCGGCGCGCGATGCGATGATGAAGGCGCCGGCCAAGCGATAGGCCAACGCTTCGAGCCAGGAAGAAGGCGCCGCACGGCGCCTTTTTCTTTTTCGCTGCCGAAGGCGCCCGCGCTCAGCGCGCGTCGCGGTCCCAGCCGAACAGGTCCAGCGCGCGGAGGAACTGCGCGTCCAGCGGCGCCAGCGCCTCGATGCGCGCGCCGCTGTGCGGATGCAGGAACGCCAGCCGGCGCGCGTGCAGCAGCATGCGGTACACGCCGCGCATGCGGAAGGCGCGGTTGTGCCGGCCCTCGCCATGGCTGGTGTCGCCGATCAGCGGATGGAAGGCATGCTTGAGGTGGCGACGGATCTGGCGGAAGCGCCCGGTGTGTGGGCGCGCGCGCAGCAGCGCGTAGCGCGAGGTGTCGAAACCGCCGGACGGGACATCCAGTTCGCCCGTGGCCAGGCGCACGAAGCCGGTGCTGGCCGGCTTCTTCTCCGGCTTGCCCGGGCCACCGTCGAGCGCATGATCGATGGTGAACGCATCCTCGGGCCAGCCGCGACAGACGGCCAGGTAGTCCTTCTCCACCTCGCGCGACATGAAGCCCTGGCCCAGCAGCGAGGCGGTGTCGCGGTCGAAGGCCACCAGCAGGCAGCCGCTGGTACCGCGGTCCAGGCGATGGATCAGGAAGATCGGACGATCCAGCTGCGCGCGCAGCAGGTCGGCCAGGAAGACCTCCTCGCCGCGGGCCAGGCCGCTGTCGTGGACCATCAGCCCGGCCGGCTTGTCGACCACGGCCAGGTGGGCGTCCTCGTAAAGCAGCGCGAGAGGCGGCAAGGGCGAATCGGAAGCGAAGCTCATCACGCCATTGTCCTCGGCCGACTGGCATGGCGCGAGTCGGGTTGCCCGGCCATCAAGGAGTCCTTGCAGAATGCCGCCCCGATCCCGTGAGAGCCGCCATGGCGGCGATGGGGCGTTCCCGGTAGAGCCTCATCGCCGCCATGGCGGCTCCCACCGAAGCCCGGGCGCGGCCAATCCTCTCCCATCAAAGGTCGGCCATGAATGCCTGACCGAGCCGAGGAAGCGCGCCATGTCGGGGCAAGGCCGGCCACTGAAGGGGCGTACCAGCCTCGTACTCCAGCGAAGAACCAGAAACCAACAAAAAGGGCGATGCCGGATGGCATCGCCCTTGTCGTCGCCAGGCATATGACGCCACGGCGCGTGCGGCCTGCGCTTAGAAGTGCAGGCCCATCTTCACGCCGACGGCCATGGCGCTGTTGTCCTTGAAATCGCCGGCGTAGCTGTGCGCGCCGGTCTCGGCCTTGGCGTCGCCCAGCCAGAAGTACTTCACGCCGGCGCTCAGGTCGATCTTGGGCGTGGGGCTGTAGCGCAGGCCGAGGCCGACGTTCCAGTAGCCATCGGTCGGGCCCAGGGTGGTCACCGGGTTGCCGGCGCCGCCATCCCAACCCACCGAGAACGAACCGGACACCGTGTCGGTCAGCTTGCGGCCCAGGCCCAGGTTGGCCGACCACTGGTCCTTGGAGTAGTCCACCAGGTTGAAGCCATCGGGCTTGCCGATCAGCGGGCCGACGGCCTCGGCGAGCTGGCCGAACTGGGCCGGACGCACCGCGAACTTGGACCACTGCACCCAGCGCACGTTACCGAACAGCACGGTGTCGGCCATGATGCCGGTCTGGAAATCCAGGTTGACCGACTGCGGCGTGGTGATCGAGGTGGTACCGCCGCCCAGGCCGCCCAGCGAGCCCAGCGTCCCGGCCAGCGCCTGGCCGGTGGCCGGCGGGATGCGGCCGGCCAGCACCAACTGCTGGATCAGGCCGGCCAGCTGCGCGCGGTTGGCGCCCAGCGCGGTGACCAGCGGCATGGACTCGTTGGCGTTGATGTCGTAGTCGATCTCCGAGCGGTAGGTCAGCGAGACCTGCAGGGCGATCTCCGGCTTCTGGTAGGCCACGCCGGCCAGCCAGCCCCAGTCGCGCTTGGACGGGATCGACAGGTCGTAGCCGTTGAAGGCCGAGTAGGTCGAACCGCGCAGCGACACCTGGCCCTTGATCTCCTGGTACACGCCGCCGGCGTAGAGGTTCCAGTTTTCGGTCGGCTGGAAGCCCAGCAGCGCCGACAGGCTCTTGGTGCGCACTTCCACGTCGGTGTCGCCGGTGATGCCGGCATTGAGGCCATAGGCGGCCAGCTGGCCGTTGCTGATGACGCTGGGGCCGGTCACGATCGGCAGGCCGCTCAGCACCACGTCGCGCGGGTTGGCGGTGAACGCGTTGGCGCCGTGGTACTCGGCCGACGCGCCGAAGGGCTCGTCGTAGATGAAGCCGAAGGAAAACTTGTCGGTGGCCTGGAACTTGATCGCGCCGCCGACGAAGTTGTAGCTGTTGGCCACGTTGCCGGTGTCGGTGCCGTTCTTGTCCTTGCCGTCCACCTTGGGATTGAGGAAGCTGCCGCCGTACTCGGCGTAGTTGCCCGGCTTCAGGAACGGCGCGATGGACTGGCCGGAGCGGTCAAGCGCCGAGGCGAAACCCGCCCCGCTGGCGGCGGCGCAGATCGCGCCCACGGTAATGGCCAGCGCATTCTTCTTGTTCAACATGTATCCCCTCCGGATCCACGAGTTTGTCGGTGACTTGCATGCAGGTACGGCATGCGTCCTTGATTGATTTCAACTGCAACTTTGCGACCGCCGCGTGCCTAGCCCTCGCCGTACGCCACGGTACGGCGCATTCTGGCCCAGCCAGCGGGCCCAGGCTACTTACA
>NZ_JAODZG010000085.1:0-5287 GCF_029835135.1 Stenotrophomonas sp. GD04145
AGAACACTGGGGATGCGAATCAATGCGGGCATCGTCGGCATCGGGGCCTTAAAATGTCGTCCAATGGCCAGCAGCTTATCGCAAGCAACTGAACAATGACCCTGTGGGTGCTCGGACTGAATCACCAGACCGCGCCGGTGGAACTGCGCGAGCGCGCGGCCTTCGCCGGCGATGCCTTGCCGCGCGCGCTCGGTTCGCTGCGCGACACCCCGCAGATCGCCGAGGCGGTGCTGCTGTCCACCTGCAACCGCACGGAACTGTACGCGGTGGCCGATTCGGCGCAGGCGCTGGACCAGTGGCTGCGCGGCCAGGCCGGCGACCTGCAGGGCTACCTGTACCAGCATGCTGATGCCGACGCCGTGCGCCACCTGTTCCGGGTCGCGACGGGCCTGGACTCGATGGTGCTGGGTGAACCGCAGATCCTGGGCCAGGTGAAGGATGCCTGGTCGACCGCGCGCGACCACGGTCTGCTTGGCCAGCGCCTGGACCGGCTGTTCCAGCAGACGTTCTCCGTGGCCAAGCGTGCGCGCACCGATACCCAGGTCGGCGCCAACCCGGTGTCGGTCGCCTCGGCCGCGGTGCGCCTGGCGCAGAATGCCTTTGCCCGCCTGGATGATTCCACCGTGCTGCTGGTCGGTGCGGGGGAAACCATCGAGCTGGCCGCCCGCCACCTCAGCGAAGGCAAGGTGCGGCGGCTGCTGATCGCCAACCGCACGCTCGCCCATGCGCAGGAACTGGCCAGCCGTCATGGCGGCGTGGCCCTGCCGCTGACCGAGCTTGAACGCCATCTGGCCGAGGCCGACATCGTGTTCTCGGCCACCGCCGCACGCGAACCGGTGATCCACCGCGAGACCGTGGCCAATGCACTGCGTGCACGCCGGCACAAGCCGATGCTGCTGTTCGATCTGGCCGTGCCACGCGACATCGAGGCTGAGGTCGGCACGCTCAACGATGCCTTCCTGTACACCGTGGACGATCTGGAACGCGCGGTGGAAGACAATCGACGCGGCCGTCGCGAGGCGGCCGCCGAAGCCGAAGCCATCATCGACCTGCAGGTATCGCGCTTCGTCGAGACCCTGCAGGCCGGCGCCCACCACGCGCCGCTGCGGCAACTGCGTGCCTTCGGCGACGCCACCCGCGCCGAGCTGCTCGAACGTGCCCGTCAGCAGCTGGCCAACGGCAAGCCGGCCGAAGAGGTCATGGAACTGCTGGCCCACGGCCTGACCAACCGGCTCCTGCACCCCCCGACCGCTGCCTTGCGCGCGGCCGCGCTGAGCGGCGATGCCGACCTGACCCGCGCCGCCGAGCGCCTGTTCCCGGCCACGCCGGGTTACCGCCACCCACCCGTGAGAACCGATGACGCCGACCCTGCGCCGTAAGCTGGAAGCGCTGGCCGAGCGCCGCGAAGAACTGGAACGCCTGCTCGCCGAACCCGACGTGGTCGCCGACAACACCCGTTTCCGCGACCTTTCGCGCGAATTCGCCCAACTTGAACCGGTCGCCACCGCACTGGCCGACGAGGCGCGCGCCAAGGCCGACCTGGCCGCCGCCGAGGGCATGCGCGCCGATCCGGACCTGCGCGAGCTGGCCGATGAGGAAATCGCCTCGGCCCAGGCGCGCCTGCAGGAACTGGAGCAGGAGCTGGCCTTGCTGCTGGTGCCCCGCGACCCACGTGACGAGGGCAATCTGTTCCTGGAAGTCCGCGCCGGTACCGGTGGCGACGAAGCAGCGATCTTCGCCGGCGACCTGTTCCGCATGTACGCGCGCTATGCCGAGCGCCAGGGCTGGAAAGTCGAGATCGAGTCCGACAACCCCGGCGAGCACGGCGGCTACAAGGAAGTGGTGGCACGCGTGGTCGGCCGTGGCGCGTTCTCGCGGCTGAAATTCGAATCCGGCACGCATCGCGTGCAGCGCGTGCCCGCCACCGAATCGCAGGGCCGCATCCACACCTCGGCGGCTACCGTGGCGATCATTCCGGAAGCCGATGAAGTCGATGACATCGTCATCAACCCCGCCGACCTGAAGGTCGACACCTTCCGCTCATCCGGTGCCGGTGGCCAGCACGTCAACAAGACCGAGTCGGCCATCCGCATCACCCACGTGCCGACCGGCGTGGTGGTGGAATGCCAGACCGAACGCAGCCAGCACGCGAACCGCGACAAGGCGATGAAGCGCCTGAAGGCGCAGCTGCTCGACGCCGAGCGCCAGCGCCAGGACGCGGCGCAGGCCGAATCGCGCCGCCTGCAGGTCGGCAGTGGCGATCGCAGCCAGCGCATCCGCACCTACAATTTCCCGCAGGGGCGGATCACCGATCATCGCGTGGAAGGCCTGACCCTGTATGACCTGCCCAACATCCTCGCCGGCGATCTGGACCCGCTGCTGCAGCGCCTCAGCCACGAGCACCAGGTGGATGCCCTGGCCCAGCTGTCGGCGGGCTGACGTCGATGTCGGCCTGGCAGCAGCGGCAACAACTGCAGCAGGCGATCGCGCGCCAGCCCGGTGACTTCGTCGCCTGGGTGATGCTGGCCGATCTGGAACTGGAAGCCGGCGACATCGGCGCAGGCGAGCAGGCCGCGCGGCGTGCGCTGCAGCTCCGGCCGGACCATCCCGAAGCACTGGCCCGGCTGGGTCGCGTGGCATGGATGGCCGGTGCGCACGCCGACGCTGCGACGCTGCTGGGACAGGCTTCAGCGCGCGCTCCGGAGCATCCCGGCATCGCGCTGTGGCTGGGCCATGCCCTGGAAGATGCCGGCGACCCCGAGGGCGCGGCGGCCGCGTACCGGCGTGCACATGGGCTGATGCCCGACGAACCCTATATCGCCGCCCAGCGACTGGCATGGCAACGCCGCCTGTGCGACTGGCAGGACGTGGAGGCCCTGGCCGCGCAGGTGCGCGGCGCGGTCGCGACCGGGCAGGGCGCGATCGAGCCCTTTGCCTTCCTCAGCGAAGACGCCAGCGCCGCCGAGCAGCTGGCCTGCGCCCGCACGCGCGCCGCAGCCGTGGCCGCATCGGTGCGGCCGATGCCTGCTGTGAAGGTACGGACGCAGGGAGCCCTGCGGATCGGCTTCCTCTCCAACGGCTTCGGCGCACATCCGACCGGGTTGTTGACCGTTGCCCTGTTCGAGCAGCTGGGCCGCCACCCGGAACTGCAGCTGCATCTGTTCGCACTGAACCGGGACGATGGCAGCCGCATCCGCCAGCGGCTGCAGGCGGCAACCCGGCTGCACGATCTGGCGGGGCGCCGCCATGCCGACATCGCTGCCGCCATCCGTGCACGGGGCATCGACCTGCTGTTCGACCTGCGTGGCTGGGGCGGTGGCGGCGCGCCGGAAGTGCTGGCGCTGCGCCCTGCCCCGCTGCAAATCAACTGGCTGGCCTATCCCGGCACATCCGGCGCACCGTGGCTGGATGCGGTGATCGCCGATGCGTTCGTCCTGCCAGCGGCGTTGGCGCCCCACCACAGCGAGCGCGTGGTGTACCTGCCGCGCGCGTTCCAGCCCTCGGACAACACCCGCGCGCTCGAGCCGGCACCGGATCGCGCCGCGTGCGGCCTGCCTGGACACGGCGTGGTGTTCTGCTGCTTCAACAACAGCTACAAGCTCAACCCGCGCAGCATGGGGCGGGCGTTCGCCGTCCTGGCGGCGGTGCCTGGCAGCGTTCTATGGCTGTTGTCCGGCCCCGGCCAGGCCGATGCGCGCCTGCGGGCAGCGGCGCAGGCAGCGGGTCTGGACCCGGCGCGGCTGGTGTTCATGCCCAAGCTGCCGCATCCGCAGTATCTGGCCCGCTATCAACTGGCCGATCTGTTCCTGGATACACACCCGTACAACGCGCACACCACGGCCTCCGACGCACTGTGGGCGGGCTGTCCGGTACTCACCTGCCCGGGCGAGACCTTCGCTGCGCGCGTGGCCGGCAGCCTCAACCATCACCTAGGCCTGGCACGGATGAACGTTGCCGACGATGCGGCGTTCATCGCCACCGCCCGTGCGCTCGGCAACGATCCGGCAGCGCTGGCCGCACTGCGCGCCGAACTGGCACAGGCCCGCGCGCGTAGCGGCGTGTTCGACATGGCCGATTTCGCCGGCGACCTTTCGGCACTGCTGCAGCAGCTGGCGCACGAGCAGGGCTGGCAGGGCGTCGACGGCGCCTGAGCAACCGCTGCGCTAGGCTGGGCCCTCCTTTCCGCGCGGCATGACGATGGGCAAGCTCAAACGCAAGGACTACGACGAACTGCTGCTGCCGTTGCAGCTGGAACTGACCGCGATGGCCCGCTGGGTGCAGCACAGCGGGCAGCGGTTGCTGGTGCTGTTCGAAGGCCGCGACACCGCCGGCAAGGGCGGCGCGATCCAGGCCATCAGCCAGCACCTCAATCCGCGCCAATGCCGGGTGGTGGCGCTGCCCAAGCCGACCGACCGCGAGGCGTCACAGTGGTACTTCCAGCGCTACGTCGGGCACCTTCCGGCGGCGGGTGAGATCGTGCTGATGGATCGAAGCTGGTACAACCGCGCAGGTGTCGAGCGGGTCATGGGCTACTGCAGCGAGAGCGAGTACCAGCAGTTCCTGCGCCAGGCCCCGGTGTTCGAGCAGCTGCTGGTGGATGACGGCATCCTGTTGTTCAAGTACTGGCTGTGCGTGGACCAGGAGCAGCAGGAGAAACGCTTCACCGAGCGCCATATCGATCCCCTGAAGGGCTGGAAGCTGTCACCGGTCGACCTGAAATCGCGCAGCAAGTACAGCGCCTATACCGAAGCACGGGAGGCCATGCTGCGTGCCACCCATCGCGAAGGTGCGCCGTGGACCCTGGTGGACTTCAACGACCAGCGGCTGGGCAGGCTGACCCTGGTACGCAACCTGCTTGACCGGTTGCCCGACACCCGCGTGGACGCGCCTCTGCCGGAGCTGCCGAAGCTGAAGGGCAAGCTGCATCGCGAGCACTACGATGTGCTGAAGCCGATCGAGGACTTCCCGGTCGAGGAGTAGGGATTGTCTGCAGGGCCTGCGGCCCTGCACCCGCTACGAGCAACGGCAGCAGCAACGGCAACGGCAACGGCAACGGCAGACATACCGCGGGGTGGCGGGGCGGTGTCGGAGTGCGGGGACGCCGCAAGTACGTCCCTGTAGGCTTGGCAGCCGCATCCATGCGGCTGACACCCCGCACTCCGACACCGCCCCACCTCTGACAGTTTCCGGACATCTGATAGGTCCACGCCATGCGTGATGGAATCTATCGGATATCGAAATCCAAATTGGGGTCAGATCCGTTTTCCGCAGGAAAACGGATCTGACC
>NZ_JAODZG010000086.1:0-5072 GCF_029835135.1 Stenotrophomonas sp. GD04145
CCGCCCGTCCGCACGCTGCCGATTAAGCAAAATTTCACGACTCCGTCACCTGCCGGAAACCTAGATTGGCCCGTCCCGGACCTGATCCGGCGACAGCCCTCAACGCAAGGTTTTCCAGTTAGGAGAGAAGCTGTGAAACACCCGATCCATCGGCCCGCCAGCCGCCGTGACACCCTGGCATCGTCCATCACTCACATCCTTACCGGCAGCACCCTGCTGCTGGCCGGCGCCGTGGTTTCCTCCTCCGCCTTCGCCCAGGAGCAGGCCACCAACCTCGACCGCATCACGGTCACCGGCTCGAACATCCCGCGCACCAATACCGAGACACCGTCCCCGGTGCAGGTGGTGACCCGCCAGGAGATCGACCGCACCGGCAAGACCACGGTCGCCGAATACCTGCAGACCCTGACCGCCGACGGTTCCGGCTCGATTCCCAAGACCTTCGGCAACGGCTTTGCCGGCGGCGGCGCCGGCATCTCCCTGCGTGGCCTCGGCGCCGGCTCGACGCTGGTGCTGTTGAATGGCCGCCGCATGGCCACCTACGGCCTGGCTGACGATGGCCAGAAGGTCTTCACCGATCTGAGCACCATTCCGCTGGATGCGGTGGAGCGCGTGGAAGTTCTGAAGGACGGCGCATCGGCGATCTATGGCTCCGACGCCATCGCCGGCGTGGTCAACATCATCCTGCGCAGCGATTTCCAGGGCGCGATCCTGCGCGGTTCCTACGGCGTCTCCGGCGACGGCGACGGCGATGCCAAGAAGGCGACGCTGACCGCAGGCACCGGCGACCTGGCCACCGATGGCTGGAACGCATTCTTCAGCCTGGACGTCGGCAAGACCGACGCGATCAAGATCGGCGATCGCAAGAACCGCAAGTGGATCGGCACCGGTGACATCCGTCGCTGGGGCTATTCCGCCGCCGACGCACAGTTCCTGGGCGGTGCCTACCTGTCCGGTGGTACTGCCGGTGGCGTGGGCCCGAACGGCTCGGTGTTCGACGACCGCAATGTCGACGACGACAATCCCGCGTTCCTGGTGGCGCTGCCGGGCTGTGCCAATCTGACCAGCATTCCCGGCCAGACCGATGCGACCGCACAGCAGCAGGGCTGCCTGTGGGATCCGGCGCAGAAGTTCCGTGACCTGAGCCCGGAAGAGAAGTACATCAACGTGTTCGGACGTGCCAGCTTCGCCTTCGGCGAAGGCGGCGAGATCTACACCGAGATCGGCTACTCGAAGAAGGAAACCACCTTCAGCAACACGCCCTCGGGCGTGTCCGGCGGCTGGGGCTACCCGGAAGGACCGGTCAACGCCAACAGCGGTTCCGGTGCCACCGTGCTCGGCCCGGATCATCCGGACAACCCGATTCCCGGCCAGGCCTCGCGCCTGCGCTATTCGGCCTGGGACGTTGGTCCGCGCGTGACCAACAACACCAACGAGTTCAACCGCTTCCTGGTGGGCGTCAAGGGCAACTGGGGCGACTGGAACTATGACACCGCCTACCTGCACTCCGGCACCGACCTGATCAACCGTCGTACCGGCTTCCTGCACTACGACAACGTCCGCTGTGCACTGGCCAACCCGAACTGTGCCGGTGGCGTATGGCGCATCGGCGACAACGCCAACCTCAACTCGCAGGCGCTGTACGATTTCATCTCGCCGGAGATCAGTGCACGCGCCAAGTCCAGCCTGGACATGTTCGACTTCACCGTGTCGCGCAGCCTGATGGACCTCAAGGGTGGCCCGCTCGGCCTGGCGATGGGCACCGAGTGGCGCAAGACCAGCAACAGCCTGACCCCGCAGACGTTCACCGACACCGGCGACATCATCGGCCTGGGCTACTCGGCCTATGACGGTACCCAGAACGTGTACGCCGGATACGTCGAACTGTCCGCGCCGGTGCTGGAACAGCTGGAGCTGTCCGGTGCACTGCGCTACGACAAGTACGAGAGCGGTGAAGGCAAGGCGACGCCGAAGCTGGGCGTGAAGTGGACCCCGGCCGACTGGATCGCGCTGCGCGCCAGCTACGCCGAAGGTTTCCGCGCGCCGAACCCGGCCGAGAACGGCGACGGTGGCCTGGCCGCCTTCTCCAACGCCCGCGACCCGGTGCGCTGCGCCATCAGTGAAGCCGAATGCACCGCACGCTCGGTGGCGATCATCACCCGCCCCAACAGCGACCTGAAGCCGGAGGAATCCAAGAGCTATTCGGTGGGTATCGTGCTGCAGCCGACCTCCTCCACCTCGATGACGGTGGATGCGTGGCAGATCAAGCGCACCAACGAAATCGCCCAGGGCAGCACCGCCGACGCCATTGCCGCCGGCAACGTCCTGCGCGACACCAACCTGCTCAACGGCATTGCCGGCACCGGCAGCATCCTGGCGGTCAACACGCAGTACATCAACGCCGCGTCCACCCGCGTGCGCGGTATCGACACCGATATCCGCCAGACCTTCGATATCGGTCCGGGCCAGCTGGAAATGGATCTGCAGTGGAGCCATGTGCTGAAGTTCGAGCGCACCGATGCCGACGTGACGGTCGACTACGCCGGCACCCACGGCAACTGCGACGTCACCAACTGCATCGGCACGCCGAAGGACCGCATCAACTTCGGCACCACCTGGAGGCAGGGCCCGTGGAGTGTCAGCGGCGTCGCCAACTACATCAGCAAGCTGGAGAACAAGGACCGCCGTGGCGGCGACTACCTGGCGTTCTATGAGGATGGCTCGCCGGTCGAGAAGATCTCCTCGTTCACCACCTTCGACCTGTCCGGTCGTTGGAACATCACCGAAGCCTTTGAACTGAACGCATCGGTGCAGAACGTGTTTGATCGCATCGCACCGCTCGATCCGACCACCTATGGCGGCGTGAACTACAACCCGCTGCACTTCAGCGGAGCCATCGGCCGCTACTTCACTGTCGGTGCCAAGTACACCTTCAACTGATCGTCGCTGCAGCATCACCTTCGGAGGCCCGGGCACATGCCCGGGCCTCCGTCGTTGCAGATGTTGCATGCGGCTTCACGGCACTGCCGCTACTGTGCCCCTGCGGCCGCGCTGCCGCAGGGGAGATTCATGGCTGCGACCTCACAACGGCTGGGCCTGGCTGCACTGACCGCTCTGGTGGTCGGCTCGATGGTCGGCGCCGGCATCTTTTCCCTGCCACAGAACGTGGCGCGCAGCGCCGGTCCGGCCGCCGCGATCATCGGCTGGGCGGTGAGTGGCGCCGGCATGCTGATGCTCGCCTTCGTGTTCCAGGCCCTGGCCAACCGCCGGCCGGACCTCGATACCGGCATCTACGCGTATGCGCGGGAAGGCTTCGGCAACTACATCGGCTTCTCCGCGGCATGGGGCTACTGGGTTGCCTCGGTACTCGGCAACGCCAGCTTCTTCGTGCTGATCTTCAGTGGCCTCGGCCACTTCATGCCGGTGTTCGGTGAAGGCAATACGCCGGCAGCGGTGGCTGCCTCGTCGCTGTTGCTATGGACCGTGCACCTGCTGGTGCTGCGCGGCCTGCGCACTGCCGCCATCGTCAACGGCCTGGTCACGGTGGCCAAGCTGCTGCCCATTGCGTTGTTCCTCATCCTGGCCGCCGGCGCGTTCCGCATGGACGTGTTCGGCGCCGATTTCCTGGGTACCCCCGCACTTGGCGATCTCGGCCAGCAGCTGCGCGGCATGATGCTGGTGACCGTATGGGTGTTCATCGGCATCGAAGGCGCCAGCATCTATTCCCGGCGCGCTGCGCGTCGTGCCGATGTAGGGCGCGCGACCGTGATCGGCTTTCTCGGCGTATGGCTGCTGCTGGTCCTGGTGAGCCTGTTGTCGATGGGCGTGCTGTCGCAGGCCGAGCTGGCCGCCCTGCCCAATCCATCGATGGCCTACGTGCTGCGCGCCATCGTCGGCGAATGGGGCGCGACCGTGATCATCATCGGTTCGATCATCTCGGTGCTTGGCGCCCTGCTGGCCTGGGTACTGCTGTGCGCCGAGGTGCTGTATGCGGCTGCCGGCGACGGCACCATGCCCGCGTTCCTTGGCCGCGAGAATGCGCGCGGCGTGCCGGCCAATGCGCTCTGGCTGAGCAACGGCCTGATCCAGTTGTTCCTGCTGCTGGTGCTGGTGAATTCCGGCAGCTATACCGGCCTGGTACTGCTGGCTGCATCGATGAGCCTGGTGCCCTATTTCCTGTCCACGGCATTCGGCGTGCAGCTGGCCTGGCGTGGTCAGGCCTATGCGGGCGGCGAAGCAGGAATCCGCTGGCGCGACTTCAGCGTCGCGCTGCTGGCGAGCGCATACGCGCTGTGGCTTGTTTATGCCGGTGGCCTGCACAACCTGCTGCTGTCGGTGCTGTTGTATGTACCGGGCGTAGCGCTGTTCGCGCTGACCCGTCGCCAGCGTGGCGAACAGGTGTTCACGCCTTGGGAGTGGGTGCTGTTCGGCGCCATCCTGGCCGTTGCGATCGCCACACTGGTGGCGTTCTGGCGAGGAGCGCTGACTCTGTAGAGCAAAAAAAAACCTGCATCTCGCGATGCAGGTTTCTGAAAGTGGCGCCCGAAGTTGGACTCGAACCAACGACCCCCTGATTAACAGTCAAGTGCTCTAACCGGCTGAGCTATTCGGGCAGACGAACAGTATAGCGGCTCTTCACGCGCGATGGTAGGGGTGATTTGCAATCATTGCGGCGGCCCGGTACAGCTGTTCCGCCACGACCAACCGCACCAGCATGTGCGGCAGCGTGAGCGGACCAATCGACCACTTCTCGTCGGCCAATGCCGAAACTTCGGGCGAATGCCCCTCGGGACCGCCGATCAGGAACGCCAGGTCCCTGCCCTGTCCCCGCCAATGCTCCAGGCGCTGCGCCAGCTGTTCGGAACTGAGCTGGCGGCCGGGCACATCCAGCGCCACGACGTAGGCATTCTTCGGCAGCGCGGCGATCACCCGCCGGCCCTCGTCCTCGGTGGCACGGCGTGGATCGCGGCCTTTGCCGCGCAGGCCGGGCTCGATCTCGACCAGCTCGAACGGCAGCCAGTGCGAGAGCCGCTTCTGGTACTCGGCGAACCCCTGCGCGACCCAACTGGGTG
>NZ_JAODZG010000087.1:0-2500 GCF_029835135.1 Stenotrophomonas sp. GD04145
TGCGTTTCACTTCCGAGTTCGGGATGGGATCGGGTGGTTCCACAGCGCTAATTTCACCAGGGAGGCTTTTGGAGCGTCGCACTCGTCCCGAGGGACAAGGCGCCAGCCTCGCATAGTTCTTGTGACGTAGCGTGCACTTGGATGCTCTTACGACGTTGTCGTAAAGCCAAGGCAACTTGAGGTTATATGGTCAAGCCGCACGGATCATTAGTATCAGTTAGCTCAATACATTGCTGTACTTACACACCTGACCTATCAACCACGTAGTCTACATGGTTCCTTCAGGGGGCTTGTGCCCCGGGAGATCTCATCTTGAGGCGCGCTTCCCGCTTAGATGCTTTCAGCGGTTATCGCTTCCGAACATAGCTACCCGGCAATGCCACTGGCGTGACAACCGGAACACCAGAGGTTCGTCCACTCCGGTCCTCTCGTACTAGGAGCAGCCCCTCTCAAATCTCCAACGCCCATGGCAGATAGGGACCGAACTGTCTCACGACGTTCTGAACCCAGCTCGCGTACCACTTTAAATGGCGAACAGCCATACCCTTGGGACCGACTACAGCCCCAGGATGTGATGAGCCGACATCGAGGTGCCAAACACCGCCGTCGATATGAACTCTTGGGCGGTATCAGCCTGTTATCCCCGGAGTACCTTTTATCCGTTGAGCGATGGCCCTTCCATACAGAACCACCGGATCACTAAGTCCTAGTTTCCTACCTGCTTGATCCGTCGATCTTGCAGTCAAGCACGCTTATGCCTTTGCACACAGTGCGCGATGTCCGACCGCGCTGAGCGTACCTTCGAGCTCCTCCGTTACTCTTTAGGAGGAGACCGCCCCAGTCAAACTACCCACCATACACGGTCCCCGACCCAGATAATGGGCCCAGGTTAGAACGTCAAGCACGACAGGGTGGTATTTCAAGGATGGCTCCGCCACAGCTAGCGCCATGGTTTCATAGCCTCCCACCTATCCTACACAGACGAACTCAACGTTCAGTGTAAAGCTATAGTAAAGGTTCACGGGGTCTTTCCGTCTTGCCACGGGAACGCTGCATCTTCACAGCGATTTCAATTTCACTGAGTCTCGGGTGGAGACAGCGCCGCTGTCGTTACGCCATTCGTGCAGGTCGGAACTTACCCGACAAGGAATTTCGCTACCTTAGGACCGTTATAGTTACGGCCGCCGTTTACTGGGGCTTCGATCAAGAGCTTCGCCTTGCGGCTGACCCCATCAATTAACCTTCCAGCACCGGGCAGGCGTCACACCCTATACGTCCACTTTCGTGTTTGCAGAGTGCTGTGTTTTTGATAAACAGTCGCAGCGGCCTGGTTACTGCGACCCTCTTCAGCTATAGCTCGCATGAGCCACCAAAAAGGGTGCACCTTCTCCCGAAGTTACGGTGCCATGTTGCCTAGTTCCTTCACCCGAGTTCTCTCAAGCGCCTGAGAATTCTCATCCTACCCACCTGTGTCGGTTTACGGTACGGTCTGCGTAAGCTGAAGCTTAGGAGCTTTTCCTGGAAGCGTGGTATCAGTGACTTCGCCTTAAAGGCTCGTCTCGGTGCTCGGTCTTAAAGGATCCCGGATTTGCCAAAGATCCAAACCTACCGCCTTTCCCCGGGACAACCAACGCCCGGTACACCTAACCTTCTCCGTCCCTCCATCGCACTTACGCGAGGTGCAGGAATATTAACCTGCTTCCCATCGACTACGACTTTCGTCCTCGCCTTAGGGGCCGACTCACCCTGCGCCGATTAACGTTGCGCAAGGAAACCTTGGGCTTTCGGCGTGCGGGTTTTTCACCCGCATTATCGTTACTCATGTCAGCATTCGCACTTCCGATACCTCCAGCGGACTTCTCAATCCACCTTCGCAGGCTTACGGAACGCTCCTCTACCGCGCATAACAAAGTTATGCACCCCAAGCTTCGGTTCAGTGCTTAGCCCCGTTAAATCTTCCCCGCAGACCGACTCGACCAGTGAGCTATTACGCTTTCTTTAAAGGGTGGCTGCTTCTAAGCCAACCTCCTGGCTGTCTGTGCCTTTCCACATGGTTTTCCACTTAGCACTGAATTTGGGACCTTAGCTGTGGGTCTGGGTTGTTTCCCTTTTCACGACGGACGTTAGCACCCGCCGTGTGTCTCCCATACAGTCCGTCTCGGTATTCGGAGTTTGCAATGGTTTGGTAAGTCGCGATGACCCCCTAGCCATAACAGTGCTCTACCCCCGAGAGGATACATATGAGGCGCTACCTAAATAGCTTTCGAGGAGAACCAGCTATCTCCGGGTTCGATTAGCTTTTCACTCCTAATCACACCTCATCCCCTACCTTTGCAACGGGAGTGGGTTCGGGCCTCCAGTGCGTGTTACCGCACCTTCACCCTGGGCATGACTAGATCACCCGGTTTCGGGTCTACTGCCCGCGACTATGCGCCCTTATCAGACTCGGTTTCCCTTCGCCTCCCCTATACGGTTAAGCTTGCCACGAACAGTAAGTCGC